>JALSOA010000051.1 GCA_026986725.1 Acidobacteriota bacterium | reverse complement strand
CATCTGTTTTTAAAACTACTCTGTCATTTAAGGGGTAGTGGTAATGAATGGATTTCAGTTTCTCCGAAAGCATAAAAAACTCGTTCTGTTTGATTGTTTCCATTTGTTTTGCAGGTTTCAAATACCAGATTTTGTCTTTGTAAAGGGTCTGGCCGAAGAGATAAAGGGTTGAAAGCAAAAAGATCAAAACAGGCTTTTTCATAAATCCCCTCCTTTTATATCTCTTTTACAATTTTAATACCTGATTTTATTCTTAACTGTCTATTTTAATCTATGTATTGAGCATTTTTTCTATTTCTTTTTTTACCAACTCTCTCAATTCTTCCGGAGACATTGATTCTATTTTTTCAACAGGTATTGGTTTCCCTATTTTCAAAGTTACCGTTCCGGGAGTGATTATCCACGAGCCTTTTCTCTTTATCTTAAAGGCATTGCATAGAGCAAGGGGTACAAGCGGTTTTTTAGCCCTTTTTGCCATTTTAAAGGGGAGTTTTTTAAATTCCCTTAAATTTCCGTCAAGTGTTCTGTGCCCTTCGGGGAGTATTACAAGGGATTTCCCTTCCTTTAACCTTTCAATGCCCCTGTTTATCCCCTTTATTGCAAGGCGGGGGTTTTCCCTGTTTATTGGAATATTGCCTGCCCTTGTTATTACCCACCCCCAGAGAGGCCATTTAAACTGCTCTTCAGCCTCAATCCCCCTTATTGAGCCTGGAAGGTATGCCCCCAAAATGGGTATGTCAAATATATTAACATGGTTTGCCATAAAGAGGTATGTTTCGTTTTTGTCAAGGTTTTCAATCCCTTCAACCTTTACTTTTACCCCACTGCAAAAAAGCACTGCTTTAAGTAGTACTTTTACAAGAGGGTTGTATGTTTCTTCCCTGAAAAGAAATGTGCATATTAGAACGGTAAGCATTGAGAAAAATAACACCATGCCCCCGCAAAGCCACAGGAAGAAGGAGCGGATCTTCCTCATCTCCAGAAAACCTCAATCTCTCTGTGCAAACATTCTATTTCAACAGGGGATGTGCCAATCATCTCACCGTCAGGGGTAAGTATTTTCTCTTCATCTGTGTAAATTGACAGTTTTTGAGCCTTGAATGTTTCAACCTCAGGGAGTTTTACATGCTCTCCTGTGAATATTTTTGGAAATGCCTTTATCATTCTTATTCTGCTTGTTTTGTTGAGCAATGTTATGTCAAGGTAACCGTCGTCTATTTTAGCCTCAGGTGCCATAAGAAAGTTTGAGGTGTACCTGCTGTTTGAGACTTCAACAAAGATGTTTTCCCTTTCAACCTCTTTACCGTCTATGTTCAGTTTCACTTTGTATGTTTTCAACGGGATAAGTTTTATAAAAACCGCAAATGTATAGGACAGATTGCCGAAGACCTTTAATTTCTGTGCAAGCCCGTTTACATCGGAAACAAAACCAAGGCCAACGATATTCAGGTAATAATGGGTTTCGTTTTTTGTTGTGAATTTCCCAACATCAACCTTTTTCAGTTTTCCTTTTGCAATGATGTCAATTGCGTCTTTAAAATTCCCTGTTTCAAGCTCCATATCCCTTACAAAGGCATTGCCCGTGCCAACTGGTATTATCCCTATTGCAGGTTTCTTTTTTTCCGGATTTTTCATTATCCCGTTTATTGTTTCAAAAAGGGTGCCGTCTCCCCCTGCTGAAAGTACTGTATCAAATTCTTTTAAATCTGTATTTTTAAGGATTTCAATTCCATGCCCTCTGTGTCCGGTTAACATTGTCTTTAAGGAGATTCCTTTTTCTGTGAGCAGTGATTTGATTTTTTCAAGGTGTTTTAAAGCCCTGCCGTTTGCAGCCTGTGGATTAAATATAAGTAATGCCCTCAATATCCCCTCCGCACTGTTTTGGAGATTATACCAGAAAACCTCTGTTTTGGAAAAACCGTTTAAAGGGCAAAAATTAAATGTGTTGACTATTTTGGGCTATTGGTTGAAAATTATAGTTGACAAAAATTTTAGGAGAATTGTGTATGAAGAAGATTATACCTGTTTTGTTTCTTATAAGCCTTGGTGCTTTTTCAATATCTTTTGAAAAAATAGGGGATTGGGGGTTTGGAAGATATCAGCAGATAGCCATGAAGGGGAATATTGTTTACGGCATATCGGAAGAATCCGGTATATCAGTTATAGATTACTCTGATGTTAAACACCCTCTAAAGGTTGGAGAGTTTTCAAGGACTGAAAAGTTTCACAATATGCTTATTGATGGAGACACCGCCTATATTTCAATGAGGGGAAAGATATTCATTACAGATATATCAAATGTAATTCCACAAACAGTTTCAATTATTGATCTTGATGCAGATTGTTACAGAATGGCATTGGTTGGAGATAAGTTGTATGTTGCAGGTGGATATGCAGGGCTTGTGGTGGTTGATGTGTCAGACAAAACACATCCATCAATGCTGGGAAATTACATTGATGAGGATAATATGACCAATGTTATTGATGTTGCTGTTAATGAAAATGGCGATATCTATGTTGTTGATAAGGAGATGGGGCTCTATATCCTGCAAACATCTGATTACAAAAATTTTGAAAGGGTTGGCAGGATGAAAGCAAAAATGAACAGGGTGGAGATCCTCGACAGTACTCATATAGTTTTATCTTACGGACAACAGGGGATAAAGTTCTACAATTCAGAAAACACCCATTCATTGAAGTATATTGGCAGTTACAATGAGGTGAATTATATTTCTGATTTTGTTATAGACGGTGATGTAATGTACTGTTCTGACAATTACAATGGATTGCTAATCCTTGATATTTCAACATTTGGTGCACCTTCTTTAATCAAGTCTGTTCCTACCCCTACCATCTGTTATTCTCTGGTTAAAAATGGAGATCATGTTTTTACAGCAAATAGCACCGGTGGAATTTACTGTTACGATGTGTCTTCTCCATCAGAGCCGAAAATGTTGTCGTTTTACAGTGATTCTTCATATCCTATGGATATGGTTTACACCAATAACCATCTTCTTTTAGCAGATTTTTACAATGGGATAAAGTCGCTGTCAGGAGAAGACCTTGCAAATCTTGATTTAAAAGACCTTAAAAGAGGAGAAGGATACCCTGTTGCTATTGCCATGAAAGATAATTACATTTACTATGCTGATACTGCAATGGGGGTTGGTGTTTTAAAACTTGAACAGGATGGGACATTGTCGGATATTAATTACCTGGAATTAGACGGTAATTTTCTGGGGCTTGCAATATACAACAATAATTTGTTCTGTGCTGCTGAATACGGTGGCCTGTACCAGATTGATATTACTAACAGGGAAAACCCTGTTGTTGTTAATGAAATTTATAAATTTCA
>JALSOA010000050.1 GCA_026986725.1 Acidobacteriota bacterium | reverse complement strand
GATGAAGCGACCAGTGCCCTTGATAGAGAGACAGAGGAAGAGATATTCGGAAATCTATTGAACCTTGAATGGAACCCTGCCATAATATGGATAAGCCACAGGGAATACCTGCTTGACAGGTTTGATAGGATGTTAAGGCTGGAAGGAAAACAGAAAGAGAAGTTTGTTTCAAAAACACTGCCTGATTGATTTTTCTTCTTGTCTTTCAAAGTTTTGTTATTTTAGATCACATGTGAGTTTATTCAAGCCGTTGAAAGCGGCTATTCTGTAAATCTCTGCCCATGTTGGGTAATTGAATACTGTATTCAGGAAATAGTCAACAGTTGTGTTTAACCCCATTGCAACCTGCCCTATGTGAACGATCTCAGCCGCCTGATCCCCTATAACATGAATCCCTAAAATCCTCCAGTTTTCCCTGTTGAAAAGAATTTTAAGCATTCCCTTCCTTCTTCCCTTTATAATTGCCTTTGATACATCGTGGTAAAAGGCAATCCCTTTTTCATAAGGTATGTTCTCCTTAATCAACTCCTCTTCGGTTTTGCCCACTGATGCAATTTCAGGAATAGTGTAAATGGCAAAGGGGAAAAGGCCGGGGTTGTGGGAATGGACAGGAAGTCCCATTATTGCCCTTGCGGCAACCCTTCCCTGCTCATAACTGGTCGATGCAAGAGAAGGATAGCCTATAACATCCCCGCATGCAAAAATATCAGGGTTGTCTGTCTGGTAAAATTTATTGGTTTTTATATATCCCCTTTCGTCTGTTTTAACTCCTAAAATTTCAAGGTTTAAATCCTTTGTCGCAGGGATTCTCCCCTGAGTGAACAATACCGCATCCGATTCAATCTTTTCGTCTTTTGTCGTTACAACATAAACCTTATCTTTTTCTTTGAATATTCTTTTGTAATTCCTTCCAGAGTAAATATTAATGTTCATCGACATCATAATATCAAGAAGGTATCTGTTTATCTCTCCGTCAATGTAAGGGAATATTGTGTTTTTCCTATCAACGATTGAAACCTCAACCCCCAATGCTGCAAACATCAGTGCATATTCCATTCCTATTACCCCTGCTCCTACCACTGTGAGAGAGCGGGGAAGGGAATGCCTTTTGTTTTCTGGAGAGAAGATAAAATCCGAATCATAAACAAACTCATAATCAAAGGGGACATCCTCCGGCCTTCTTGGTTCAGTCCCTGTTGCAATAAGAAATTTCTCTGCTGATATGGTGTAGGTTGCATTTCTTTCCTTGTTTTTTATCTCAATTTTGTTTTTATCTGTAAAATATGCAGTGCCGTAAAGTACATCAATTTTTTTGCTCCTGAACCTTGCCTCTAAAACATCCTGTTCGCAGGAAATGATTGAATCAACCCTTTTATAAAGCTCTGAAAGTGTTATCTCTTCAGGTTTTATATTCTCTTTTGCAAGGTATGAGGAAAGCCCGAAGCCTGTTAAATCAAGGATAACCTCTCTCAGTGTTTTTGATGGAATTGTCCCTGTGTGAAGGGAAACTCCCCCAACCTTCCTCTCCCTTTTGTCAACCACAAGGGTTTTTAATCCATTGCTTCCACATTCTATTGCGCACCTCTCTCCCGCAGGCCCGCTTCCAATAACACATACATCGTACTTTTCCATAGCCCCCCTCAAAAACGCTCTTTAATAGTTTACAAAAAATTAAAAATTAAGCAAGGAAAGAGTATTCAAAAGGGAAAGATATTGAAACAAAATTAAAAAAACCTGAAAAATTGTTATTGTAATGAAATTATTATCTGTTTTCCCAAAAGTTTGCAGTATATTGAAAACTTTTTGTTGATTTTTGTTTTTATTTCATTATACTGAAAATATGAATAAAGAAAAGATTATTGAGAGAAGTTTATACCTTGAAAAGATAAAACCTTTTTTGGGAAACAACCTTATAAAGGTTATTACAGGTCAAAGAAGATCCGGCAAAAGTTACTTTATGCTTTTTTTAAAGAAAAGGCTTGAGCAGGAATACCCTGATTCAAACATTATCTATTTAAATAAAGAACTGCATGACTTTGATACAATTTCAACATATAGAGAATTGCTTGATTTTGTTCTTAAAAGAACCAGAGATGGAAAGAATTTTGTTTTCATTGATGAAATTCAGGAGATTAAAGGGTTTGAAAAAGCGTTGAGAAGTCTGGCGTCAGAGGATAAATATGAGATCTTCTGTACAGGCTCTAACGCTTCTCTTTTGTCTGGCGAACTGGCTACGCTTTTGTCCGGGCGTTATATTGAGTTAAGAATCCATCCACTTTGCTATCCAGAGTTTTTAAAGTTTCACAAGCTTCCTTCTGGTAAGGAATCATTTAAAAAATACATTAAATTCGGTGGAATGCCTTTTCTAATTCATTTGCCTTTAAATGAAGAGGTGGTAGCCAATTATCTTTCAGCCATATACAATAGTATTGTTTTAAAAGATGTAATAGCAAGGTACAAAATAAGGAATGTTGATTTTCTTGAAAGGCTTACCCTTTTTCTTGCTGAAAATATAGGAAACCTTTTTTCTGCTAAAAGGATTACAGATTTCTTAAAATCTCAAAATATTTCAATTTCAATTAATACTGTGTCGGATTACCTTAACTTTCTTGAATCTGCTTTTATCATTAATAAAGTAAAAAGGATTTCTATTCTCGGGAAAAAGGTATTCGAATTAAATGAAAAGTATTTTTTTGAGGATATAGGATTAAGAAACTTAATCGTTGGCTTTAATCTATTATCATTAAACGGAATACTTGAAAATATTGTATATAACCATCTCGTAATTGCGGGGTACAGGGTTTTTGTTGGTAAGCATAACGGTTATGAAATAGATTTTGTTGCTGAAAAAAAAGGGGAAAGGATATATATACAGGTTGCATATCTAATACCTGACGGAAAAGTAAAAGAGAGAGAATTTGGCAATCTTTTGAAGATCAAAGACAATTATCCTAAATATGTTTTGTCACTTGACGAATTTTTAAACGGCAATTACATGGGAATAGAGCACAAAAATTTAATTGATTTCTTAATGGAGCTGAATTTAAAGCCTTGATGAAATAGGTTTAATAATGTGAAAATGTATCAGAAATCTTCATAAGACTAAAAAAAGTAAAAAACATTAAAGATAAACCTTTTGGAAAAATTATCGTATAAAATTAAAGTATAAGGACTCTGATTTGACTGCAAAATGGTTTGTGACTGGCTAAAGAACAGGGGATAGGAAAGGTGCGGTTGTTACGGTGGTGTGTGCTCGGTAAATATCCACAAAAAGAAGAAAAAGAAGAGGGCACAAGTGCGTTGCAAAATTTTAAAAAAGCATAAAAAATATACACAAACACAGTCATTATGTATAATAATAAAAATTTAAATTTGCTTGCATTTTTTAATTTTTTTCTTGACATGTTTTTTTTTTTTTTAACATAA
>JALSOA010000049.1 GCA_026986725.1 Acidobacteriota bacterium | reverse complement strand
CAAACATATCATTGCTTTACCACGGAATGAAAAGCCTGAAAAAGCAACACAGATAGATTTAATAGAGGTTTTTAAATTAATCTTTGAAAACGAGGGGAACAATGAAAATTAGAAGATTGTTTCCGCCTGAATACTGGTTATTTTTAACCCTATATTTTGCTTTTATTTACATTATTAGAATATATTACCCACCTTTATCTTCATTCTACAATTTAGTATATGTATTCACATATATCAGTGTCTCTTTTCTAATAATATCTTTCTCAAAAAACATTGAAATGCCGGAAGGACAACTTGTTTTCTTAAACGCAGGCTTTTCAAGATGGCAACTTCTTTTTATGTTTGGGTCAAATTTAATAATCACCCTGACTGCACTCACTCTGTTTTTATTTCCACCGGAAGATTTAAAAATTTTGTTCTACTTCCTGAGTTCTGTTTGTTATATCGGTACTTTTGAGATAGTGTGGTTAAGAAAGGGTATCCAGAACGCATTATTGCTTACCTATTTCCCCTACATTGTTGCATTGGCAATATCAATTTACCTTTTCTTTGGCTTAAACAAAATTTTTAAAGTAGAGTACAACTCTTTAAATTTGGCAGTATTTGTTTTCTCTGCTTTTTTAATACTATTTTTATATCAACTTTATTCGTATTTTAAAAAAGATATAGTATAAAAGTAGTGTATTATAAATCGTGTCAGAGAGACTCTCTTTGAAAGAGAAAAATATTCTTAACACCCTTAAAAACATCTTGAATTAACAGCGAACCACTTTAAAAATATACTTCTAATTTAATAAAATTTTCATTGTATAAAAATTGAAGATTAATGGATTTTGATTTAATAGAGTATGCATTCTAACATAAAAGGTATTGCATTTTATCCCCGACACAATTAAGATGATATTAACAAGTCATTCATTATAATTTTTTAAATGAAAAACCTTTCTGAACTGGGTGTTTATTTTAAGCTTTTATTTTTAAAAAAATCCCACACCTGCTCTGTCATTTCTATGTCATGATTTTGTTTGTTAAAATACATCTCGTAAAGAGAAGAGAATCTCTCCCTTATGCTTGGCGCAGAGTGGCCTCCTCCATTTATCCTGTACAAAACAACTTCCGTTCCTTTAACACCATTTCTATAGCTAAACTTTTCAACAATACCACCGTCATCAGGGTCAAGATCATTAAAAACATAATATTCTGGCTCCTTTTCTGTTTGATCTAACTCTACCCAGTAATTTACAGACTCTTCAGTTGAGAGAACCGTTCCATTCTCAGGCTCAGGGGGATTACCTAACACCCCACCATTGTAAGGCATGTGATTGTCATCAGTACCATTCATAAAAAGCACCGAGATAGGTTTGTGTACATAATTGCAGGAGGAAACAGCAGGCATGGCTGCAGCAACAGAAGCAACAGCCGCGATCTTTTCAGGGATTGTTACAGCCAGTCTCAAAGCCATAAAGCCACCGTTTGAAGTACCTGAAACATAAATTCTTTTTTTATCAACAGGGTATTTAGAAGACAAAAACTCTATTAAAGCCTCTATAAAACCAACATCATCAGCTTCTGAGCTTACCAGACAATCCCCTCTGCAATCATTCCAGGTTGGCTTTCTGTATCTTCCGTTTAACCCTTCAGGGTAAACAACAATAAATTTTTCTTGCTCTGCAAGTTCTATCCAGAGTTTATAAGGACTTTTCTTCCCCGTTTCGCCAAGCATATCTTCAATATAAACCCCTCCCCCATGCAATTCAAAAATTATGGGAAGTAATCTGTTTTCTGTGTTATCAGGGACAAATATCGCAAATCGCCTTTCAATACCATCAACCTCTATTTTCAATATCTTTGGTTTGTTGTGAGTTGATATTATCTGACTATCTTTCTCTGCTCCTGAAGAAGAGCAGGAAATTAGTGGTATAAACAACAAAAGGCATATTGTTTCAATAACCCAGCTAATCATTTTCAATCCTTTAAAAGAGAAATAAAAGCAAAAGATAAACTGTAAATATCCCCAGGCCATCTTGCTGAAACATAATTTCTGTCTTTAACAAAAAAACCTCTTTTAGGCTTTTCAGGAGTTTCCCTGAATAAAGGGAGATTCCCTCTCACAAACTGTTTTTTGCTTTTCAAGGAGGCTTTAACCTCATCCTCAACAGAAAGACCAGGATAAGTTAGATAATAATCTCCTGCCCAGGCTTTGGTAAGGTAATATGCGAGATATTCCTGTATTTTAAGCAAAGATGTTGTTTTATACTCATATATCACGGATCTTCCATTTTCCGGATTTATGCTTTTTGCAAGCAAAAGAGGGCCATGACAAACAGCTGCTGCCTTCTTACCTTTTGCAAAAAACTCAACCATAAGAGAATGGAGAGTATCTGATTCAAGATACTCTTTTACACCTTTGTGATGTCCTCCAGGCAAAAAAACACCGTCAAATTCATCAGGATAAATATCAGAATAAGAAATAGGATTCAAAAAATCCTGGCTATTTTCCATTTCTGAGTAGGCATTTATTGTATCTTTACGAGCAATAAGTAAAGAAGAAAATAGACCAAGCCCATGCCCGTTTAACATAATTTTATCAGCCTCTCCTTTCTTTCCGGAAGGGGTTGCAAAAATCACGGCAAAACCATTCTTTCTCAAAAAAAGCCAAGGAATAGCCATTTCAGTGGGGTCAAAACCGTAAGATGGAATAGGAATTAAAACCTTTTTCATTTATAACTCCAACACATAGACAGCATATAATTACCAAAATATTTCCCCGATTTCCCTTTGATTTTATTTTAACACAATAAAATAAGAACCGACTAAGCAAACAATTTTAAAAGATAGGGCTTTTATAGTAAAATAACAACCTGAAAAGAAAGTTAAGGGGTAAGTTATGCCTGTAAAGACAGTTAAAGGGACAAGGGATATTTTTTATCCAGACATTGAAAAGTGGAAATTTTTTGAAGAAAAGGCAAGGGAGATTTTAAAAACATACAATTTCAAAGAGATTATCACCCCTATCTTTGAGTACACCGAGGTTTTTGCAAGGGGGATAGGGGAAGACACAGATATCGTTCACAAGGAGATGTACACATTCAAGGACAGAAAGGGGAGAAGCATAACTTTAAGGCCGGAAAACACAGCCTCGGTTGTAAGGGCATACCTTGAGCATAAGATGTATGCCGAGGGAGGAATAAAGAGGCTGTTTTACATTGGGCCAATGTTCAGGTATGAGAGACCTCAAAAGGGAAGGTACAGACAGTTTTTTCAACTTGGAGTTGAGGTTTTCGGAAGCAAAAATCCCTTTATTGATGCGGAAACAATTGAGCTTGTTATAAATATACTTGAAAAGGTTGGGTTAAAGGGTTTAAGCGTAAACATTAACTCTCTTGGCTGTGAAAAGTGCCGCCCTGTTTACAGAGAGAATTTGCAGAAATTTTTAAAAGGGATAAAAGAGAAACTCTGTGAGGATTGCAAAAGAAGGATTGACACAAACCCTTTAAGAGTACTTGATTGTAAAGTGCCGTCGTGCAAAGAGGCCTTAAAGGATGCCCCAAACATTCAGCAGAGTTTGTGTGAAGATTGCAAAGAGCATCAGGCAAAAGTTTTTCATTACCTTGAAACAATGGGGGTAAAGTATGAGGTTGAGCCAAACCTTGTTAGAGGCCTTGATTATTACACAAGAACGGTTTTTGAGGTTGTATCGGATAACCTTGGCAGTCAGAATGCAATTTTAGGCGGGGGAAGGTACGATAACCTTGTAAAGGAGTTTGGAGGGCCTGATACCCCTGCATTTGGCTGGGCTCTGGGTATTGACAGGCTTGTTCTTTTGCTTGAAGACAAAAACTTTGATTTTGCAAATAAAACCATTTACATTGTGCCTGCTGGAAATTCAATTGATTACTGCTTTCAAACTGCAAAGATTTTAAGAGAAAACGGATTGGCTTCAGAGGTTATGGCAGATTCAAAATCTTTAAAAAAGGCTTTAAACAGCGTTAACAAACAAAGGGGAAGATTTGTTTTGATTGCAGGAGAAAGCGAAAGGGAAAAAGGGATTGTAATATTCAAGGATATGGAAAACAAAACTCAAAGAGAGATAAAGCTTGAAAACATTGCAAAGGAGTTGAAAGATGAAATTGATAAATAGAACGCATACCTGCGGGGAGTTAACAGGGAAAAACGAAGGTGAAATGGTAAAACTTTCAGGGTGGATAAACTCCCACAGGGATTTAGGCTCCCTTGTTTTCTTTGATTTAAGGGACAGATGGGGGATTACCCAGATCACAGTTGACGAAAACGACGGAGAGGTATTTGAAAAGGCAAAAACTTTAAGAAACTGGGATGTTGTATCTGTTGACGGCATTGTGAGAAAAAGGCCAGAAAATATGGTAAACAACAATTTGAAAACAGGGGAGATAGAGGTTGCAGCAACAAACATAATCCTTTTAAATAAAACAGAGCCTCTTCCCATAAACATTGACGAAAAGGCAAATGTTTCAGAGGAGTTGAGGCTTAAATACAGATACCTTGATTTGAGAAGGTATCCCCTTCAAAGCAAATTGATTTTAAGGCATAAAATAGCGTTGTCAGTTAGAAACTTCCTTGACAAAAGGGGGTTTATTGAGGTTGAAACCCCCATGCTTACAAAGTCAACCCCTGAAGGTGCAAGGGATTATGTTGTGCCGTCAAGGATTCACAGAGGAAAGTTTTACGCACTCCCGCAGTCCCCTCAACTTTTCAAGCAATTGCTGATGATTTCAGGCTTTGACAGGTACTTCCAGATTGTCAAGTGCTTCAGGGACGAGGATTTAAGGGCAGACAGACAGCCTGAATTCACCCAGATTGATATGGAAATGTCCTTTGTTGAGGAAGAGGATGTTTTCTCCATTGTTGAGGGAATGATGGTTGAAATTTGCAAGGTTGCAGGGTATGAGATTGAAACACCTTTTAAAAGAATGACATTCAAAGAGGCAATGGAAAGGTATGGAAGCGACAAGCCTGACATAAGGTTTTCAATGGAGTTAAAAGAGATAAGCGACACGGTTTGCGGAAGCGGGTTCAAGGTTTTTGACTCTGTGAAAGAATCAGGGGGAGTTATAAAGGCAATACTTGTTAAAGGTGGTGCCGAATACTCAAGAAAAAACATAAAAGACTTTGAGGATTTTGTAAAAACATACGGGGCAAAGGGGCTTGCATGGTTCAAGTGGACAGATGATGGGTTCAACTCTCCAATACTTAAATTTTTAGGGGAAGAAAAGGCAAAAGCATTATTTGAAAAAATGGAAGGGGAAAAGGGAGATATTGTTTTCATAGTGGCAGACACATTTGAGACAGCCTGCACATCCCTTGGGGCATTGAGGCTTAAAATTGCAAAGGAAAGAAACCTTATCCCTGAAAACACCCTGTCCTTTGTCTGGGTAACAGACTTCCCGATGTTTGAGTGGGACGAAGAGGAAAAGAGGTATGTTGCAATGCACCACCCTTTTACCTCACCAAAAAAAGAGCATATTGAACTGCTTGAAAGCGAGCCGTCAAAGGTAATGGCAAGGGCTTACGACCTTGCATTAAACGGGTTTGAAATAGGGGGGGGAAGCATAAGAACTCACAATATGGAAGTTCAAAAAAAGGTATTCAAAGCAATAGGGTTAAGCGAAAAGGAAGCGGAAGAAAAATTCGGATTCTTCTTAAACGCTTTGAAGTTAGGGGCACCGCCTCACGGAGGCATTGCCTTCGGGCTTGACAGAATTGCAATGATCCTTGCAGGGGGAGAATCAATAAGGGATGTAATTGCATTTCCAAAAACAACCTCTGCAATGTGCTTAATGACAGAATCCCCGTCAAACATTGACTCAAAACAGTTAGAAGAACTGGGCATAGAGGTAAAAAAAGAGGGAAATTGAAACATTGCAATCAGGGTTACAGTAACAGTATCTACAAAAAACTTGAATCAGTTTCATGATGTTAATTATTTTCTTTGAATCTAAAACTCTTTGTTGATTATATTTTATTTTAAGAAATGCTTATTTAGCTTATCAAAACAAAAATCTTTAATTTATACAATCTGTTTGATAAAATTCATTCAGGAGAATAAAATGAAAAAAAGTCAAAAAATAAAAAAACAATTTTCGTATATAGAACTTTTTGCCGGTGCAGGTGGTCTGGCAGAAGGATTCATGAGAGCAGGCTTCAAACCAGTTGCACACCTTGAAATGGACAAATATGCAGCACTCACATTAAAAACAAGGTTGGCCTATCATTATCTGATTCAAAACGGAAAAATTGATATATATCACGAATACTTAAAAGGAAAAATCAATAGAAAAAAACTTTACAGCAACATTCCACAACTACTTATCTCATCAGTTTTAAATATTGAAATAAGAGAGGATAACCTTCATGATATTTTTGAATATATACGCAGCCAGATGAAAAAAACAGGGGTGCATACAATAAATGTTATAGCGGGGGGACCACCGTGCCAGGCTTATTCTCTAATTGGAAGGGCCCGTGACCCCTATCGAATGGAAAAAGATAAAAGAAATTATCTTTACAGATTATATGTAAAATTTCTGAAGGAATTTAAACCCGGTGTTTTTGTGTTCGAAAATGTGCCGGGGCTATTATCGGCGGGTAATGGTAAACTCTGGAAAGATGTCCTCAGGTATTTTAAAAATGCTGGATATATGGTTGAATGGAAACTTCTGGATGCACGGGATTCTGGAGTATTACAGAATAGAAAGAGGATTTTTGTGATAGGCTGGAGAAAAGAGCTTGATTTAAAATATCCTGATCTTAAAGGGGAAGATATATCCACCTACAGAGTTGCCGATCTGCTTGACGACCTGCCACCTCTTCAGCCTGGAGAAAGAATATATGCGGGGAAATATCATGGCCCACCTTCAGAGTATTTATTAAAATACAGAATAAGAACGGAAGATGACATACTAACTCTTCATATTGCCCGAAAGCACAATGAAAGGGACAGAGAAATTTACAGATTTTATATTGAAAGATGGATGAATGAAAAGAGAAGGCCCGAATACAATGAACTTCCCGAACAGCTGAAAACTCATAGAAACAGAAGTTCGTTTAAAGACAGATTTAAAGTGGTAGCTCCAGATCTTTCTTATTCACAAACCATTATGGCTCATCTTGCCAAAGATGGTCATTACTTCATACATCCGGATATAAATCAATTAAGATCCATTTCTGTTAGAGAAGCGGCCAGGTTACAATCTTTTCCAGACAATTACTATTTTGAGGGCCCCATGACGGCCATGCTCAGGCAGATCGGGAATGCTGTTCCGCCACTTATGGCTGAAAAAATTGCTAATAAAATAAAGGAGATGATGAAATGAGTGGGGAAACAAAGTTAGAAATGAAAGTTGATATGAATGTTATCCAGCATCTAGGAATTTCTATGTATGCAACATTACCTCCTGTAATAGCGGAACTGGTTTCAAACGCCTGGGATGCTGATGCAACCGAGGTCCGGATAGAACTCAACGACATAGATACATCTGATAAAAAAATAATAGTTAAGGATAATGGAATAGGGATGAGCGTTGAGGATATTCAAAATTCTTTTCTGGTAATAGGTAAAAACCGTAGAAGAGAATCTGGAGATTACACACCGGGAGGACGTAAAGTAATGGGGAAAAAAGGTATTGGTAAATTATCTATGTTCGGAATAGCTAACGAAATTGTGGTTACTTCTATTAAAGAAGTTGCTGGGAAAAATTTAAAAAATAGATTCAGAATGAATCTTGATGATATTAAAAGAGCTGGAACAGAATATCATCCTCCTCATGAAATAATTAATAAAGAGACTGATGAACCGTCTGGTACTACTATAGAAATAATGAAAATAAGAAGAAAATCCCCTTTTGATGCACATAAAATAGCTGTTAATCTTGCAAGGAGATTTTTGATTTTTGATGAGCATTTTAAAGTGTATATCAAACATAATGATGCAGCTCCTATCCCGGTAACACAGGATTTGCGATTTGAAGGGATTCAAATTGAATTTGAATGGAATTTACCTCTATCCGAGCTCACTACAGATTATGAACATGCAAATAACGTTAAAGGCAAAATATACACTGCAAAGACGCCTGTCCCGGAAGATATGAAAGGAATATATCTTGTCGCTAGAGGAAAGCTTGTGCATCGGAATGATTTTTATGGAATAAGGGCATCAGATTATGCTCATGCATATTTAACAGGCTGGGTTGAAGTAGATTTTATAGATGAAGACCCTGAAAAAGATAACATTGCTACAAACAGGCAGGAGCTTATATGGGAAAATGAAGAGCTTCAAAAACTGAGAGATTATTTAAAGAAAATCATCTCTTTTGTGACAACTCAATGGAGAAAAAAAAGGAGAGAATTGAAAGAAAATGCTGTGCGGGAGAAAACAGGTATAGATATAAACAGATGGGTTGAAGAACTTGATCCTGTAAGCAAACCTATTGCCAGAAAACTGATAAAATCTATTCTGACATCTGAAAATATAGATGAGGAGCGTACGGTAGAAATGGTATATTTCATACACGATATGTTTGAATTTGATACATTCAGAAAAATGGCTGCGGAAATTATTGAAGATAATTATATTTCGGAAGATAAAGTCCTTGATCTTATGAAAAAGTGGGAACTTGTAGAGGCAAGAGAAATGTATAAAATTTCACAGGTAAGAATAGATACTATTATAAATTTTGAGAGATTAATTCAAGAGAATGCAAAAGAAGTGCCTATCATGCATAATTTTTTTAAGAAATTTCCATGGTTACTTGATCCGCGAATTATGGAATTCAGAGATGAAGTTACATATTCAAAATTATTAAAAGAAGAATTTCAGGAAAGAGACTTAGAAGATAAGAATCGTAGAATTGATTTTTTATGTATAAGGTTTGGAGGGATATTTTTTGTAATTGAATTAAAAAGACCCGGTCATGTGCTTCAATATAAGGATATTGAGCAGGCCAAAGACTACAGAAGTTTTATAGAACAACACCTCGGAACGGAACATAATGAGAAGATCATCGCATATATTGTTGTTGGAAAGATTCCCGAGGGGAATAGAAAAGTCAACGATGAAATCGACACGCAGAAAAAAGCACAGAAAATATTTATTAGGACCTACCACGAATTGCTTCAAAATGCAAAGAACTATCATCGTGAGCTTATTGATAGATATAATCAGTTGAAAAAAGAAAGGGATGAAGATGCAGGAGATACAGAATAAGATTTTTACATGGTACAATAAACATGGTCGTGATTTTCCCTGGAGGCATACAGAAGACCCATATAAAATCATGATCGCTGAGTTCATGCTTCATCGTACAAGAGCTGAACAGGTGGTTCCGGTATATCTTGAGTTCATCAAAACATATCCGGATGTTTGTTCCCTTTCAGAAGCCAATCCGGAAAATGTTAAAAAGGTCACAGAGCATCTCGGCCTTCACTGGAGAAGCAGACATTTTATTGGGGCAGCAAGGTATATTGTTTCTGAATTAAATGGCATTTTCCCGGACACCTATGAAGAACTCAAAAAAATCCCGGGAGTGGGTGAATACATAGCAGCTGCCATTCTCACAGTTTGCTTTAACAAACCCGCACCAGTGGTGGATAGCAACATAGCAAGGTTTATCAACAGATACTGGAATCTTGGCCTTAAAGGTGAAATTCGCAGGAACAAAACCATCGTAGAAATTGCAGAGAAACTTTTTAATAACAAACATCCCGGGAAATTTCTTTTTGCACTCGTTGATTTTACCTCTAAAATTTGTAAACCAGGGAACTCTGAATGTACACAATGCGTTTTATCAAAAAATTGTATTTCTTCAACAAAATAATTAACAAAACCAGAAATATAAAAGTCAGGATCTTCTAAAAAGATGATCAGAGAAAATGGAATTTGTTATTACAAATTATTTTAAAGCAATCAACATATTAAAAAGCTTTTTTGTTTTTTGAGCAAAACAACCGTTCATCCTGAAAAATGCTCAGGTTGTGCAATTTGTTTTGTTAAATGGTTAAAAAAGTTTATAAAAACCTTCCCTTTTTTGTTAAAATCACAGTAATTACATGGAAACACAACCGGGATAACAAAAACAACCTGAACAGAAAAGGAGGATAGAAATCATGTCATTTAGTGTTTCTTTATTCATGGATTGTGAATTAGATTTTAATTCAGAGTATTCCATTGAAATAATAACATATAATGAAAACAAAAACGACCCATCTGATAATGACATAAATTTAAATATTTGTGATCAAAACACTGGAATAAGGCATTTATCAATCAGCCTACCTGACTTAATTAGAGCAATAATTACAGCTGGTTATCCTGAGAAAAGTTGTGCCTGGCAGAGAAAACTGAGACTTTTAAAAATACCTTATTTACTATATTTCTTTTCAGCAGAAAATCGATATCTACGATTAAAAAATGAAATAGATTCCCTGGAAAAAAGTGAAAAAGGAACCATCTCTTATGACCTTGGCATGATATTCGCCCATCTGTTATCAGAAAGACTTCTGGATATTTCCCATACAATCCACTTAAGTATTGCCAGATCTCATTTTGACATAGAAATAGCCCGACCGGCAAATAGCAATAGATTAAAAGAACCTGATTTGATTGCCTGTAACATCACTGACAACAATCAATTATCAGACATCAATTTAATTGAAGCAAAAGGAACAATAAGTAAATGTAATGACAATTATATCAATAATGGAATAAGCCAACTTAGAAATGTCGCGAGTGTTAATAACAATATTGATTTAGGAAAATATTTAAGTTATTTCAACGGGCTTAAAAATAATAATCTAACAATTTACTGGATAGACCCGGATACAGAGGGAAAAATAAAAATAAAAAATTTAAAAGCACAATATATAATTTTTTCCCATTACTACAAATTTTTTAAAATGTTACTGGATTACAACACTGATCAATCAGGTAAGATGACAATAGAAAAATGGAAAGATTTTAACTTTAAAGGAATACCAATAAATGATTGTCTATCAGAAAATCAATTATTTATTGGAATTGAGGAAAAAATTTATAAAATTTTAGAAAATACATTTAAACCCGATGATAATAGTGAAAAAAACAACACTTCTAAAAACAACAAAAACAAAAATTTTGATTCTTCTCTTAAAAAACTAACTGAAAACTTAAGAACTTTCACAGAAACTTCAGACAAAATAAAATCGTTTAAAAAAAATGTGGAAATACCAAAAAATATAAGTATAGGTAACGATGGAATTATTATTATGTTGAAAAAAAAATAATAGGAGTAAATAACTTATGCAACTTACCATCGGTTTTTTTCAGTTTAAGCCTGAATTTGGGGAGATAAGGAAAAACACTGAGTTTATAGTCAACACTTTGAGAAAGCATAACTTTGACATTGCCGTTTTGCCGGAGCTTTGCTCAACAGGGTACCTTTTTGAAGATAAAAAACAGGCATTGAGCCTTGCAGAAAATACAGAAGGCTACTTTGTTCAATCCCTTTTAAAACTTGCAAAAGAAAAAGAATGTTTAATTGCAGGGGGATTTGCTGAAAAAGAGGGGAAAAAAGTTTACAACTCTCAGGTGCTTGTATCTGAGAAAGGGATTTTGTCAATTTACAGAAAGGCTCATCTTTTTTACAAAGAAAAAGAGGTATTTGAGGCAGGTAATACCCCCTTTAAAGCGATTGACACAGGGAAGGGTTTTAAAGTTGGGCTTATGATCTGCTTTGACTGGATCTTCCCGGAAGCAATGAGAAGCCTCGCCCTTGACGGGGCTGATATTATCCTTCACTCTGCAAACCTTGTCCTTCCATACTGCCAGAGAGCAATGTTTGCAAGGAGTATTGAAAACAGGGTTTTTATAATAACCGCAAACAGATTCGGAAAAGAGAAAAATTCAAAGGGTGATGCTGTCGAATTCACAGGAAAAAGTCAGATAATAAACCCAAACGGAGAGCTTTTGATTACAGTGGGAAAAGAAACAACCGGCTTTTTCTCAGTTGACATAGACCTCTCCCTGACAAACAAAGAACTAAACCCACTCAATCACCTTTTCAAAGATAGAAGGAAAGAGTTATACCTTTAAAAAGAATAAAAAAGGCAAAATATCAAAATAACACAATATAACGACTGATTTTATTATGAAATCATACGATATAACGAGTGATTTTATAAAAAAATCACTTGATATACCGACTGATTTGTGAGATGTTAAATGGGGGTAAAAATGGATAGAGAAAAAATTTTTGAGGTTTTATCAGAGTGGAACTTCTGGCACAACCCTTTACCTTCATCAATTGTAAGAAAAGAATATGAAAAAGAAATAATGGAAAAATCCAATACTGACGAGGTTATTATACTCAAAGGTGCAAGAAGGAGCGGAAAATCCACCCTTTTGATAAATCACATTAAAAACCTTATAAAAAACAAAGTCCCTGTAAACTCCATACTCTTTGTAAATCTTGAAGACCCAAGATTCACACCTTATTTAAACTTAGATCTTTTAGAGCAGATCAAGGAGTGTTATCTTTTTTACCTTAATACCGAACAAAAACCAATAATATTCCTTGATGAAATACAAAACATCCCCGAGTTTGAAAAATGGATTTACAAAGAATTTGAATTAAAAAAATCAAAACTGATTATTACAGGCTCCAATTCAAAATTATTAAGCAGAGAGATTGGAACCTCGTTAAGTGGTAGATACCTTGACATAGAGGTAATGCCATTATCTTTCAAAGAATTTCTAAAATTTAAGAATAAATCTATTAAAACAAAAGGAGAATTGATTGCAAAGCAGCTGGAGATTAACCGTCTATTTGAAGAATACTTATTTTACGGTGGTTACCCGGGAATAACATTGTTACAGAATAACAATCTAAAAAAAGAGGAATTAAAAATGTACTTTGATTCAATCCTTTTAAGGGATATTGTGGCAAGATACAAACTTGAAAATTTTTATTCTCTCCAGAAATTAGCAGTAATTTTACTTTCCTCAATTGGCAACCCTGTATCATTAAACTCTTTAAAACACAATCTAAATGTTTCATTTGATCTGATTAAAAAATATGTAGAATACCTTGAAAATGCCTATATGATTTTTAGAATTCCTTTTTTTAATTGGTCTTTAAAAAAACAACTTGCCAATCCTCAAAAAATCTTTTCAATTGACAATGGTATAACAACAGCAGTTTCTTTCTTTACAGGGAAAAGAAAAGGGTGTTTACTTGAAAATATAGTCTTCCTCCAGCTTAAAAAAAGATTTAATGAGATCTATTATTATAAAACTTCTCAAAACTATGAGATAGATTTTTTAATTAAAGAAAAAGAAACTATCAGAGCATTAATTCAGGTTTGTTACAACTTTGAAAACAAAAAAACTTTTGAAAGAGAAGTAAGAGCTCTTTTAAAAGCCTCCCATGAACTAAAATTTACTGAACAGAGTGAATTATTGATTTTAACTCTTGAAAACTCTCAAAAGCTTTTCATTGAAAATAAAGAGATAAAAATAAAAAATGTAATAGAATGGCTTTTGTTTGAAAACTAATTTATTGTTACTTAAACTAAAAACTTTT
>JALSOA010000048.1 GCA_026986725.1 Acidobacteriota bacterium | reverse complement strand
TCCGGTAGTTTTCTTCTTCGATTATAAACCAGTTAACCTTCTTTTCTTTTTTTTCTATTTTGCCAATTATCTTTCCATTATTTAAAAAAACAATTAAGTCAGAGATCAGATCAACTTCAAGAAGATTATGTGATGTAATGACACAGGGGATGTTGTAGGTTTTAATATATTTATTCAATTCATCGTAAAGAAAAGCTCGATAAAAAACATCAATATTACTAAAAGGCTCGTCTAAAACAATGGCAGAACTTAAAAGGGATAAAGCGATTGCCCATTGGGAAAGTATTTGCTGTCCTGCAGACATCTCGCCAAAATGCTTTTTGGTGTTAAGTTTGAATTTTTTAATATAATGATTGTATTTGGTTAAATCTAATCTTTTTTTAAAAAGTGACTGTATTTTATTTAAATTAAAATTAGCAGGAAATTTAGCCATCCCAACAATGGAAACTTTTTGAATAGGGGGGAAATCAATCTTCCCCCCCTGTTTTTCTCTTGTTCCTATTAAAAGATTAAGTAAGGTTGTTTTCCCTGCCCCGTTGGGGCCTATAACGGCAAGTATTTTCCCCCTTTCAAAGGCGATTGAAAGGGGACCAAGGGTAAAATCTTTATATTTTTTTACAACATCCTTAACTATTTGCATGCTTCCCATTCTATAGCCAATCCAGCAACTCCTTTTATACAACAAGCGATACAGCCCGTTCCACACTCTACAAATTCTGTTATAGTTGCAATCATTGCTGCTGCACAGGTGATTTCATTTTTATAATCGTTTTTAGCATTGTTTGCTAATGGTTTGAGCATACTCTTTGCTAACCTGATTGATTCTTTTTCATTATTGGTTAATGAAAGCCAATAATTATATGCAAAGTCCTCTATTGTATTTTTATTATAAACAATGTTACCTGAATTGTCTCTGTAAAAATCAATTCGTTCAATATTTCCCAGATAGTCTTTTAATTCGATGTACCCCTGGTTTTCTGTTTGAAAAACAGGTCTCATTTTCAGGTAATGAGAATTTACGCTTAAAACGAATCCGTCAATCTTATTTAAAGTAATTGATGTGCCATTGTAATGAAAAATCATTCCTGAATCGTTAATTGTAAAATAAAGATTAACATCATCATTATTTGAAAGTGAAAATACCTTGATTGGATAAGAAAGAATCAAAACAAAACTTAAAACTGTTAAAACTTTTTTCATTTTATCCCTCCTGGTTTTTTTTTGAGGGATAGCTGGCTATCCAACAAAGTAAATATCACGCCATCTATTATCTCTCTCTCTCTCTCTCTCTCGTGTCAAGATAAAATTTTAAATTTTTAATAAGAAATAAATATATTATTTTAAATTGAAAATTTGGTGAGGTAATGTTTTGTTTTTTGTGTGGATATCACTTAAAAAAACAGAAAGATGGGTTTGTAAACAGGATTTTAAGAGATAAAATAAATGTGTTTTTTGAAATACACAATTTTAAGGGGTGATATGGAAAACATTGTTTTTAGTCCTATTGGGGTTGTTCATTCGCCTTTGAAGGAGGGTGAGGGAGCGCCAATTCAGCCTGTAAGAGAGATAAAGGGTATAGTAGAAATCTTTTCTGAATTTGAAGAAGGAATTGACGGGCTTGAAGGATTTTCCCACATTATTGTTCTTTACCATTTTCACCTTGCAAAGAGGGGGAAGTTAAAGGTTATCCCCTATATGGACAATAAGCCTCACGGGGTTTTTGCAACAAGGGCGCCTTCAAGGCCAAACCCGATAGGGCTTTCAGTTTTAAAACTTGAAAGAATTGAAGGCTCAAAATTGTATGTTTCAGGCCTTGACATACTTGACGGCACCCCTGTAATAGACATAAAGCCCTATGTCCCTCAGTTTGATGTAAGAGAGGTTGAAAAAATAGGCTGGCTTGAAGAGAAGGTCAAAAAACTCACCACCACCACCGACGACGGCAGGTTTTTGAAGTAAATTTTTTTTCTAACTTTAAATTGCAGTTATCAATCCATTTAATTAAACGGTTAACTGACTCTATCCTTTTAAAAAAGTGTTTTATACGATGCAAGTTTCAGGGTTATTTTAAGAAATATGGCTGCTTGAAGGACTATGAATGAAATGAAGAATGTTATGTAATTATTGATTGTAATGATTTTGTAGAATATGAATACCCCTAAAACTGTTGTGAAAATTGCAAGCAACTGATAACCGAAGAATGGAAGCACTTTTTCAGGTTTTGCAAATGGTTTGAATTTTTTTTGTACTATGGTTTTTACCCTTGCGGAGTTGTGAAAAAGGGAAACTATAATGGTTAGAAAAACGGTTAGCATTATTTTAAGGTTTTTAAGGTAGTATGCTGTTTGTAGGTTTACCGTGTTTTCAATGACTTTTTTTAGTGGAAGATTTATCATTGCAGACAGCGCAAGAAAGATGAAAAGGTATATTACCCATAAACCTGAAAATTTCCAGAAGTTTTGTTTAGAGTTTGCAAGGCATTTTACCCCCTCATCTTTCAGTTTTTCAAAGATGCCTGCAAGAAGAAATAGCCTTGTGAGTAAGTATAGAATTACAAAAAACACAATTAGCACAATAAAGGCTGTTATCCCCCCTGTATATGGCAGTATGTCGGCAAAGTAGTCTGCTGTCAGGTGAATTGAGTAGTAGTTCCCCTTTGTGGTGGATTTCAGAAATAAGAGGAAGGGGACAAAGAATAGAAGAAACATTGTAAGGTCCTGTATATAAAGGATTAAAGCCATTTTTTTGTTTTTTAAAACAAAGTTTAAAGATTTCATTTTTTCCTCCTTATAACCCGAGTGAGATTGTGTTTAAAAGCAGTTGAAATATTGATGCAAAGGCAAGGCTGTAGTTTGAAATTGTTGGTGTTGTTTTGTTTGTGTAAGACTTTATGTTGTTTGATAGGTTGTTGTCGCATGCGTACACCCTATCAGGGTCTGCAAATGCGTATGCAATAGGTGATTTTGATTTAAACTCAAATCCTTTCCAGTCCCCTTTTCCTTCCCATTGAACCCTCTTTTTTTCTCCGTTTTTTAGGACAATTAGCACCTTTACCGGAAGGTCTTTGAAATCTCCCCTGTTTTCAACAACAACCCTGTTTATGTATGTTTCTTCTTTTTTCTTTTTGTCGGATTTTTTGCCCTTTTCTTTTTCTTCAACAGGTTTAAATTTAAAATCAAAGCCAATTACAGGTTTAACTTTATATGATTTTGCAATTGACACTGCAAAGTCAAGCCTGGAGCCTGTTGTTATTGCCTGTTTTATAAAGTTGTAATACTTTTCCCCTGCAACCCCTTTTACGCAGGTGAAGAAATCTTCAGGCTCAGGGTGGGTGAATGCAAATTTATCGTAGTAGAGTTTAAATATCTGTTTAAACTTTTCTTCCCCTATTAAATTTTCAAGTGTTTTTAGATAAATTGTCGGTTTCCCGTAAGAAAGTGTTGAGTAAACCCCGTTTGAGATAAATTCCCAGGATGCCTTTGATGGGGCTTCTTTCCCTTTGTACATTGCAAAGCCAAGCCTTTCCATTGTGTAGGG
>JALSOA010000047.1 GCA_026986725.1 Acidobacteriota bacterium | reverse complement strand
TTTTCTGATGCCATCTTTTATCTCTTCTTCGGTTAACTCTTCTCCTTCAAGGTATTTTTCCATGTACTCATCACATGTCTCTGACGCCGCTTCTATCAAGTGTGCTCTGTACTCTTCGGCTAACTCTCTCATATTTTCCGGTATATCATGAACCTCATACTCAGCTCCAAGCGTTTCATCCCTGTACCTGTAAGCCTTCATTGAAACAAGATCTATTACCCCGCTAAAGTTCTCTTCACTACCCCATGGCAGCTGAAGGGCAACAGGCCTTGCATTAAGTTTTTCTTCCATCTGCTTCATACAACCGAAAAAATCTGCCCCCTGCCTGTCCATTTTATTTACAAAGGCAATTCTTGGCACCCTGTATTTGTCAGCCTGTCTCCAGACAGTCTCAGATTGTGGCTGAACACCACCCACAGCACAAAAAACAGCAACCGCCCCATCAAGAACCCTCAAACTTCTCTCAACCTCAGCAGTAAAATCAACATGACCGGGAGTATCAATAATGTTTATTCTATGATCTTTCCAGAAACAGGTCGTTGCGGCTGAGGTAATGGTAATTCCTCTCTCCTGCTCCTGCACCATCCAGTCCATCTGAGCAGTGCCTTCGTGCACCTCTCCTATTTTATGGCTAACACCAGTATAGTATAAGATGCGTTCGGTTGTAGTGGTCTTTCCCGCATCGATGTGCGCCATTATACCTATATTCCTTATTTTCTCAAGCGGTACTATCCTCGCCACAATTCTCTCCTTTTAGACAGATAAAAAACAATCTTTTGTTTTTTAATTTTCAAAGATATCGCTTTAATTACCAGCGATAATGTGCAAAAGCCTTGTTGGCCTCTGCCATTCTGTGTACATCTTCCTTTTTCTTTATTGCAGCACCTTCATTTTTGGACGCTGCAATAAGTTCCGCTGCAAGTCTTTCAACCATGGTTTTTTCACCTCTTGCCCTTGCAGCAGCAACCAGCCAACGCATGCTCAGGGAGAGCTGCCTTCTGGGGTTTACTTCAATGGGTACCTGGTAGGTTGCCCCTCCTACCCTTCTTGATTTTGTTTCAACAAGCGGTTTGGCATTTTCAACCGCTTTTTTAAAAACTTTAAGGGGTTCTTCCCCCGTTCTTTCTTTGATTAAATCAAGAGCACGGTAAAATATCTTTGCTGCTATACTTTTCTTACCGTCGTACATCAACTTGTTAATAAACCTGGTCACCATCTCACTATTGTAAACAGGATCAGGCATCACTTCTCTAACTAAATCACCTCTTTTCCTTCTTGGCATACCTCACTCCTCACTTAGACGCTTTTGGTCTCTTGACCCCGTACTTAGATCTTGAGGTTAATCTTCCTTCAACACCCTGTGCATCTAAAGTACCACGGATAATGTGGTAACGAACACCAGGCAAATCCTTAACCCTTCCGCCTCTGATCAAAACAACTGAGTGCTCCTGCAAATTATGCCCTATACCGGGGATGTATGCAGTTACCTCAAACCCATTTGTTAACCTCACCCTTGCAACTTTTCTTATGGCAGAGTTAGGTTTTTTAGGGGTTGTGGTATATACCCTCGTACAGACGCCCCTTCTCTGAGGACATCTTGTAAGTGCAGGAGACTTTGTCTTTGATTTGATCTTCTGTCTTCCCTTTCTTACTAACTGGTTAATTGTTGGCAATTCCACTCTCCTTTATTTTTTTTCAGTTAATAAACAAACCTCCACAAAGCAAAAAGCATTCTAACAAAACAAAACTATCCAAGTCAACATTTTTTTTGTGTCAATCTTCAATACCTATACTTTTTTTTGCAATCTCAAGTTCTTTTTCCTGTTCATCAATTTCTTTTAAAGTTTCATCATTTTCAATCTCAAAATCATAATAACCCTGAAAACCTGTTCCCGCAGGTATCAATTTCCCGAGTATAACATTCTCTTTTAGCCCATGGAGATTATCAACCCTGCCCTCAACACTTGCATCCGTTAAAACCTTTGTGGTTTCCTGAAATGATGCCGCCGAAATAAAGCTGTCTGTGTTTAAAGCAGCCTTGGTTATACCGAGCAGAAGCTGTTTGCCTTTGGCAGGTTTTTTCCCCTCAGCAATCAATTTGTCGTTTACTTCCTGAAACTTAAACTTGTCAATTTTATCCCCTACAACAAACTCAGAATCTCCAGGATCCTCAACTTCAATCCACCTCATCATCTGCCTTATTATTATCTCAATGTGCTTATCGTTTATTGTAACACCCTGGTTTCTATAAACTTCCTGTACTTCGTTTATTAGAAACTTCTGCAATTCCTTCGCTCCAAGAACATGGAGTATGTCATGGGGATTGATAGGACCATCAATCAGAGGTTCTCCAGCCCTTATTTCATCCCCATCGTTAAAGTGAATGTATTTTCCTTTCGGAATGTTGTACTCCTTTTTAACGCCAGTTGGAGATTCCACATAGATTTTTCTATAGCCTCTTACTATCTTTCCATACCTGACAACACCATCAATTTCTGAAATTATTGCGTAGTCTCTTGGCTTCCTGCCTTCAAACAGGTCAACAACCCTGGGTAAACCACCTGTGATGTCCATTGTTTTTGTCGTATCCCTTGCTATTTTAGCAAGCGTTGTCCCTGCTGGCACATACTGACCCTCGTCAACAACTATTATTGATCCAGTGGGAAGAGGATATCTGGCAATTACCTCTCTCTCCTCATTCCTCAAAACAATCATTGGTTGTATTTTTTCATCAGGGCATTCAATAATCTTCATTCTGGTGAAACCTGTGGTTTCGTCAACATCCTCAACCATTGTTAGCCCTTCTTTAACATCCTTAAATTCAATATAACCGGATTTATCACTTACAATAACAAAAGAGAACGGATCCCACTCCGCTATCAACTGACCCTCTTTTACCTCTTCACCATCCCTTACAAAAACCTTTGCCCCTGTAACAAGATTGTACTTCTCCCTTTCGTTTTCATCACTGTCAATTATCGCTATGTAACCTTTCCTTGAAAGAACAACAAGGGTGCCATCTTCGGCCTCAACATAGGATATGTTAACAAACTTAACTCTTCCATTCCTTCTTGCCTCATGCTTTGAGTGCTCGGCAACCCTGGATGCAGTTCCTCCGACATGGAAGGTTCTCATAGTCAACTGTGTGCCTGGCTCACCAATAGATTGTGCAGCAATCACTCCCACAGCCTCACCAAGCTCAACAAGTTTGCCTGTTGCAAGGTTTCGTCCGTAACACTTTCTGCAAACACCTTCCCTGGATTCGCATGTAAGAACAGATCTTATTTTAACCCTTTCTATACCTGCATTCTCTATCGCCTCGGCAAGTGGCTCCGTTATCTCCTCCCCTGCAGGGACAATAAGTTCATTTGTATAAGGGTCAACTATGTCTTCAAGGGTTACCCTGCCAACTATCCTTTCTCTTAAAGGAACCTTTACCTCTCCCTGGTCAATAAGCGCTGTTATCCATATACCGTCAAGTGTCCCGCAATCCTCTTCTCTTACGATCACATCCTGAGCAACATCAATCAACCTTCTTGTAAGATAACCAGAATCCGCTGTTTTCAATGCCGTATCAGCAAGTCCCTTTCTCGCTCCATGAGTTGATACAAAGTACTGGAGAACAGAAAGACCTTCTTTAAAATTTGCTGTAATTGGTGTTTCTATAATTTCTCCTGAAGGTTTTGCCATCAAACCTCTCATACCTGCAAGCTGCCTTATCTGCTGTTTCGAACCCCTCGCACCCGAATCAGCCATAATGTATATCGGATTTAAAAACTCACCTTCTTCATTTGCCTTCTCAAGGTCTTTCATCATCTCTTCAGCAACTTTGTCAGTAATATCACCCCAGAACTTTATTATTTTATTGTACCTTTCAGAGGCCTCTATTTGACCCTGCTGGTACATTTCTTCGATCTTCGCTATCTCTTTCGGAGCATCTTCAAGTATTTTTTTCTTTGCCTCGGGGACTATTATATCGTCCATTCCAAATGAAATTCCGCCTCTCGTTGCATAGTAAAAACCTGTCTTTTTGATTTCATCAAGCAACTCAACAGTTTTTTCACGATCAAGGGTTTTGTAAGCAAGTGAAACAAGGCTTCCAAGCCCTTTCTTTTTGAGAAGTCCATTGACAAATGGGAGATATCCCTTTAGTGCATTGTTGAAGATTATCCTTCCTGGAGTTGTTTCAATCAGCTTATCTTTCACCTCTTCCGCTTCCATATCAAGCAGATTCTGGCTATCTCTTGCCTTTGATGTATCGAGAATCTTTCCTGTGTACCTTACCCGTATTCTGGCATGTATGTCAACATAACCAGATTCATAGGCGGCAAGCACCTCATCAAAGTCAACAAATACCATCCCCTCACCTTTCCTGTTCTTTCTCATAACGGTGAGATAGTAAGTTCCCAGAACAATGTCCTGGGTAGGAGTTACAATGGGTCTTCCTGATGCCGGAGACAGGAGATTGTTTGAAGAAAGCATAAGAACAATGGATTCAAGTTGCGCTTTTGGTGATAGAGGTACATGAACAGCCATCTGGTCACCATCGAAATCCGCATTGAATGCCGTACATACAAGTGGATGAAGTTTAATTGCTTTTCCCTCAATTAAAACAGGATAGAATGCCTGAATTGAAAGCCTGTGAAGTGTCGGTGCCCTGTTTAACAGTACAGGGTGACCGGTAATAACATCTTCAAGGACATCCCATACTTCCGGTTTTTCAAGTTCAACCATTTCTTTTGCTTCTTTAATGGTTCTTGCATAACCTCTTTTTTCAAGTTCATGAAAGATAAATGGTTTGAAAAGCTCGAGCGCCATCTTTTTTGGCAAACCACATTGGTTAAGTTTAAGCTCAGGACCAATAACTATGACCGTTCTGCCAGAGTAATCAACCCTTTTACCAAGGAGATTCTGCCTGAACCTTCCCTTTTTACCTTTAAGATTGTCAGCAAGTGATTTTAACGGTCTGTCATTTGAGCCCTTTACAACCTTGCCCATTCTTCCGTTGTCAAAGAGAGCATCAACTGCTTCCTGCAACATTCTTTTTTCGTTTCTCATTATCACTTCTGGGGCTCTTAGTTCCTGCAATTTCCTCAATCTGGTATTCCTGTTTATTACCCTTCTGTACAGGTCGTTCAGGTCTGAAGTTGCAAATCTGCCACCATCAAGAGGAACAAGTGGTCTGTACTCAGGGGGAATAACGGGGATAACTTCAAGTATCATGTTTTCAGGCTTATTCCCTGATTTTTTGAAAGCATCAACTATTTTAAGCCTCTTTGCTATTTTCAATCTCTTTTGCTCCGATGTTTCGTTTAACATCTCGTACCTTAATTCAACGGAGAGTTCTTCTATGTTTATGTCTTCCAGCAATCTTTTTATAGCCTCCGCCCCCATTCCAACTTCAAAGCTGCCTGCACCGTATTCCTCAACCGCTTTTCTGTACTCATCTTCGCTCAAAAGTTGTTTGTACTCAAGTTTGGTTGTTCCAGGGTCCAGCACAATGTAGCTTTCAAAGTAAAGTACTTTTTCAACATTTCTCAAAGTTATGTCAAGAAGAGTTCCAATCTTTGATGGTAATGCTTTTAGAAACCAGATATGAGAAACAGGGGCAACCAGCTCAATGCGTCCCATTCTCTCCCTTCTAACCTTTGAGAGAGTGACCTCAACTCCACATTTATCACAAACAATACCCTTGTACCTTGGCTTTTTATATTTCCCGCATAAACACTCGTAATCGTTTATAGGACCAAATATCTTTGCACAGAAAAGCCCATCTTTTTCAGGCTTAAAGGTTCTATAATTGATAGTTTCAGGCTTGGTTACCTCACCGTAAGACCATTCCCTTATGTCCTCCGGTGAGGCGACGCTTATTCTAATGTTTTTTATGTGGTTAATTGAAAAGTCGCCACCAAGATTGCTTCCCGGTTTATGTTGCTTTTCCACAACTTCCTCCCAAATTATTCTTCGTTATTGTCATTGTTTAAAATAGCCTGAACCTCATCGGCATCAGAAATACCCTCTTCCTGAGATTCAAGATTACCTCTTTCATCCACATTGAACTGAACATTCAGGCAAAGGCTCATTATTTCTTTCATTAGAACATTAAATGATTCCGGGATTCCAGGCTCAGGTATCTCTTTGCCTTTTACAATTGCCTCATATATTTTGTTCCTTCCCTGAACATCATCTGATTTATAGGTGAGCATCTCCTGCAAAGTGTATGCTGCGCCATAGGCCTCAAGTGCCCATACCTCCATCTCTCCAAACCTCTGACCACCAAACTGCGCTTTACCACCCAGAGGCTGCTGGGTAATAAGAGAGTAAGGACCAATTGACCTTGCATGTATTTTGTTGTCAACAAGGTGGTGAAGTTTTAGAAGGTACATGTATCCAACAGTTATCGGCTGATCAAACCTTTCACCGGTTTTCCCATCAAAAAGAAATGTCTGACCTGATTCAGGCAAACCAGCCTTTTGCAGGTAAAATTTTATATCTTCAGATGAAGCACCATCAAAAACAGGGGTAGCAAAGTGCAATCCAAGTGCTTTTGCCGCCCATCCAAGGTGAGTTTCAAGTATCTGCCCAACATTCATACGGGATGGTACTCCCAAGGGGTTCAATACTATGTCAACAGGAGTCCCATCAGGAAGGTAAGGCATGTCTTCTTCGGGAAGAATTCTTGAAACAACACCCTTGTTTCCATGCCTTCCTGCCATTTTGTCACCTTCTGAAAGTTTCCTTTTAACCGCTATGTAAACCTTTACCATTTTTATAACACCAGATGGTAGTTCATCGCCTTTTTTAAGTTTCTCAACTTCTCTTTCAAATACCTTTCTCTCAATTAAAATTTTCTCGTCAAACTTTTCAACTATTCTCTTTAACTCCTCAACAATCTTTTTGTTTCCAACTTTCAGGTTTGCAGCATCTTTTATTCCTATTGATTCAATAAGGTTTTCAGTGACCCTGGTACCTTTTTTCGCAACCAATTTGCCGTGTTTGTCAACAAAATCCTCTTTAAGTTTTAACCCTTCAATCAGTTTGAGTATTTGAAACTTGGTCTGTATTCTTATTATCCTCTCCTTGTCCTGAAGGTCCTTCTCAAGAGATTCTATTCTTTCCCTTTCAATCTGCCTTGCTCTTTCATCCTTTTCAACACCCTTTCTGGCAAATATCTTAACATCCACCACAGTACCTTCCATTCCAGGAGGAGTTCTTAAAGAGGCATCCTTCACATCCTCCGCTTTCGCACCGAAAATAGCCTTCAAAAGCTTCTCTTCCGGGCTTGGTGTTGATTCACCTTTCGGAGTAACTTTACCAACAAGTATGTCCCCTGGTTTTACTTTGGCCCCTATTCTGATTATTCCGCTATCGTCAAGGTCTTTTAAAAACTCTTCGTTAACATTTGGAATATCCCTCGTTATCTCTTCAGGACCAAGTTTCGTATCCCTTGCTTCAATCTCAAGCTCTTCTATGTGTATGGAGGTGTAAATATCCTCTTTTACGATCTTTTCGCTAACTAAAATAGCATCCTCAAAGTTGTATCCCCTCCACGGCATAAAAGCAACGAGAACATTCCTTCCAAGAGCAAGCTCTCCTCTGTCAGTACCTGGACCATCCGCTATTATCTGTCCCTTTTTTACATAATCACCCTTTTTAACAATCGGCCTCTGATTGAAACATGTATCCTGATTTGACCTCTTAAATTTCACAAGGGGATATATATCAACACCAATTATGTCTTCGTTTGCTTCAGAACTGTCCACCCTTACAACTATCCTCTGCCCATCCACCGCTTCAACCCAGCCAGACCTCTTTGCAACCACGGTCAAACCACTGTCTTTTGCAACTATGTGCTCCATTCCTGTACCAACGAAAGGTGCCTCTGTTTGAAGTAAAGGGACAGCCTGCCTCTGCATGTTTGAACCCATCAATGCCCTGTTTGCGTCATCGTGTTCAAGAAATGGTATGAGGGATGCCGCAATCGAAACAATCTGTTTTGGGGAAACATCAATAAAGTCTATCTCTTCTCTCGGTATAAGTTTAGATTCCCCGGCAACCCTTGCATTAACCTGCTCAACAGTTATGTAATTGTTTTCGTCTCTCGGAGCATTAGCCTGAGCAATTTTATATTTATCTTCTTCCCAGGCAGATAAATAAAAAACATAGGGCTCAGCAGCCATCAGAAGTTTTCCTTCTTTTTCAAGTTTTTTATTTTCTTCCTCGTACTCTTCCTTTAATACTATTTCACCAACTTTGAACTTGCTGGACTCTCCGGGGAAAATGATCTTCACATGATCAAGCACCCGTGCGTTCTCAACCTTTTTATAAGGAGTTTCAATAAATCCGAACTCGTTGACCCTGGCATAACATGCAAGAGAAACGATAAGACCAATATTTGGTCCTTCCGGGGTTTCAATTGGGCATATTCTTCCGTAATGAGATGGGTGAACATCCCTGACCTCAAAACCGGCTCTCTCCCTGCTTAAACCACCTGGTCCTAAGGACGAGAGTCTTCTTTTATGGGTGATCTCAGATAAAATGTTTGTTTGATCCATAAACTGGGAAAGTTGAGATTGTCCAAAAAATTCTCTGATTATTGCCATAACCGGTTTTGGACTTATCAATTCAGCAGGGGTTACCTGATCAAAGTCATCCATAATGGACATCTTCTCTTTGATAGCCTTCTGAACTCTAACAAGCCCGACCCTGAACTGGTTTTCCAGCAGCTCTCCAACAGACCTTATCCTTCTATTTGAAAGGTGGTCAATATCGTCAACCTCACCAATCCCTTTTGGAAGTTTAAAGTAATACTCAAGGGATATAAGGATGTCCTCGATAGAAAGTTCTTTCTGTTCAAGGTCTGTTTTTACTCCCAGTTTAGTATTGAACTTCAACCTGCCAACCCTTGAAATATCATACCTGTCCCTATCAAAGCAAAGGGAAATAAAAAGTTTTCTTGCACTTTCAAGGGTGGGAGGATCACCAGGCCTTAATTTCCTGTATAGTTCAATCAAAGCGTCATTGGTTGATTCAATGCCATCTTTCTGGAGGGTGTTGCTTAAAACAGCGCCAATCACGTCGTCCTTGGGGAGTATTACCTTTATTTCTTTAATGCCCAATTCTCTGAGTTTTTCAATTTCCACAACCGTAATATCAGTGTTTGCCGGATAGAGAATTTCAGAAGTTTCAGGGTGAATAATATCCTCAACATTTCTGACAACATCAAATTCAGAAAGGCTAAACGGGATCAGAGAATCCTGAGATACCTTTCTCAATGTGGATTTTTTAAATTTGTTACCTTCAGATAAAACCTTCTTTCCATTGGCATCGACCACATCGTCAGCAACTCTTTTGTCTTTCAATGCAATGGAGGGAGAGAGGTAGATTAAATCCCCTTCTTCTCCTATCTTCATTTTATGTACTGTATAAAATTTCTTTAAAAATGTTGTCGTTTTAGAAAAATCCTCATCAAGCAAACCAAAACACCTTAAAAATATACCTGCATTAAATTTTCTTTTCCTGTCTATCCTGATGTACATTATCTCTTTTTTGTCAAACTCAAATTCAATCCATGCCCCCCTGTACGGGATTATCTGCAGAATATAAGAGTTTTTATCTTTATCCTTTTTATAAAAAACACCAGGAGATCTGTTGAGCTGGTTTACAATAACCCTTTCAGTACCATTGAAAATAAAGGTGCCTCTTTTAGTCATGATTGGGATCTCACCAAAGAATATCTCTTTCTCTTTGACCTCTTTAACCGTTCTTTCCCCTTTCGAATCAACATCGAAGACAGTGAGTCTGAACTTTACTTTCAATGGTACTGAATAGGTTTTTTCCATGCTTTCGCATTCATCAACACTATAATCCAGTTTTAACTCAACGGGGGTTTCACACCTTGGACAGATATCAGGCTTTGCATCATTTCTGTATCCGCAATGTTCGCATATTACATACTTTTCTGTGGGGTCGGTAACATACACAGGTTTTTTGCACTTTTTACACCTGAAACTGTTGTGTTCTTCTCCCTTTAAAAAACCACATTTGCACTCCCAGTTGCCAATTTTATATTCAACAAACTCAATCTTTGCCTTTCCCCTGAAATCTTCTATATTAAAAACACTTTTAAAAGCAGCCTGCAAACCAATTTCTTTTCTATCTTCAGGCAATTTCTCCATTTGAAGAAATTTCTTGTAAGAGTCCAGCTGAATACTTATAAGGTTGGGAATGGGAAGATAAGTCTTTATCCTGGAAAAATCCACTCTTTCAAGATGAACATTTTTGGGCATATTTTCCATTTTTTATCTCCTAAAACTTGATATTATTGTAAAAGTCATGTATATTTATTTCAGATATTGTAAAAAATATATACCAAAATCACAATAAAGGCACACCTTTGCTTTCAATGTCTTAATTGCGATCAAAAAATAAAAAGAGGGCAAAACACTGCCCTCCCGTTGTTTTTTAGTCAGTTTACTTAACTTCAACCTCAGCACCGGCTTCTTCAAGTGCCTTTTTGAGATCTTCAGCCTCTTCTTTTGAAACCCCCTCTTTTACAGGTGAAGGTGCTCCGTCAACAAGTTGCTTTGCCTCTTTAAGACCAAGCCCTGTGAGTTTCTTAACAACCTTTACCACTTCCAGTTTCTTTGCACCAGGCGATTTAAGAATTACATCAAACTCTGTCTTCTCCTCAGCAGCCTCAGCAGCACCAGCAGCACCTGCAGCAGGAACCGCAACAGCAGCAGCCGCTGCACTTACACCAAACTCTTCCTCAAGAGCCTTAACAAGGTTGTTAAGTTCAAGAACAGTCATCTCCTTAATTGAGTTAATGATTTCTTCCTGTGTTAATTTAGCCATTTCATCCTCCATAATATTAAAGTTTAGTTATTCTCTTCTTTTTTTCTGACAATCTGATTAAGGACAACAGGAAGGTTCCTGTAAATGCCCTGCAATGCAGTTACAAGACCCTGTAATGGGTAATTCAACAGATACATGAGCTTCGCAACCAGTTCCTCTTTCGAAGGAAGTGTTGCTACCTCATTAAACATCTCCTCTGTTAACACCGTGTCTTCAAGTATCCCACCTTTAAAGAAAAAGGTCTCCTTTTCCTTTGCAAAATCAGCAAGAATCTTGGCAAGTGCCACCGGGTCCTCTTTTGTATAAGCCACCACTGTGTTCCTTACGAGATCTTTAGTTGCATCCTGAAACCTTGTTCCCTCAGTCGCCTTTTTCAAAAGCCTGTTTTTGATAACCCTGTAAGTTGCACCTGTCTCCCTTATTTTCATTCTCAGCGCATTATCTTCGTTAACAGTAACCTTTGAAAATTCAAAAAGATAGAGGCATACTGCATCTTCAAGGTCATGTTTCAGGTTTTTTACCAGTTCAATCTTCTCTTTTTTAATCACGGCTCACCTCACTCAACACTGGAAGGGTCCACTTTTATTCCAGGGCCCATTGTGGTTGCTACATAAATAGAATGGATATACCTACCCTTAGCAGATGCTGGTTTTGCCTTGATAATTGCCTGAATATAAGCCTTTGCATTGTCTATCAACTTCTCTTCATCAAAAGAACGTTTACCGATAGCGTTGTGCACAATCCCCGTTTTATCCACCTTGTACTCAATCCTTCCAGCTTTTAACTCTTTAATAGCATTCGCAACATCAAAGGTAACCGTACCTGCTTTGGGGTTTGGCATCAACCCCCTTGGTCCAAGGATCCTTCCAAGCTTTCCTACATGCCTCATCATGTCAGGCGTGGCTATCAGAGCATCAAACTCAAGCCATCCCCCTTTAATCTTCTCAACAAGGTCTTCCCCACCGACAATATCAGCTCCAGCAGATTCTGCTTCTTTGTACTTGTCTCCAGAAGCAATAACAGCAACCTTCACTGATTTACCGGTGCCGTGGGGTAGTACCAAAGTACCTCTCACCATCTGGTCGGCATATTTGGGGTTAACCCCGAGACGCATGTGAATTTCAAAGGTCTCATCGAAATTAGCAAATGCAATCTCTTTTGCCAACCTGATGGCTTCATCAAGGGGGTACTCTCTGTTAGGCTCAATCCTCTCCAATGCCTGACGATACTTTTTACCCCTTTTAGCCATAGCACCTCCAATTAGTATCTACCACTTTAACCCGTGGTCAGGCTTAATAGATCAATCCTCTATGGTAACACCCATTGAGCGGGCAGTACCTTCAACAATCCTCATTGCCGCCTCGATATCGTTTGTATTGAGGTCAGGCAATTTTATCTGGGCTATCTCCCTCACCTTATCCCTCTTCAACTTACCAACCTTTACCTTGTTTGGCTCCGAAGACCCTTTCTCAATACCAAGCTCTTTCATTATCAGATTGGCAACAGGAGGGGTTTTTGTAATAAATGTAAAAGACCTGTCCTGATATACAGTAATCACAACAGGAATAACCATTCCCATCTGGTTCTGCGTTCTTGAGTTAAACTGCTTGCAGAAATCCATAATATTAACACCATGCTGACCCAGAGCAGGGCCAATAGGTGGCGACGGATTTGCCTTACCTGCCTCAATCTGCAATTTAATCTGTCCTATTACCTTCTTTGCCATTGCTAAACCTCTCTAAGTTTTTATACTTTTTCAACCTTTAAAAAACCAAGTTCAACAGGGGTTGACCTTCCAAAAATAGTAACCATAACTCTTACCGTTCCCTTGTCCTCATTAACCTCTTCAACCGTGCCTATGAAGTTTTTAAAAGGCCCATCTATTATCTTAACCTTATCGTTCGGTGCAAATTTTATTTCCGCCTTTGGTTTTTCTCTGGAAGTTTTAACCTGATTGAGTATCTCCTCAACCTCTTCGTCAGTCAAAGGTTTGGGCTTCTTTCCGCCTACAAACCCCGTAACCTTGGGTGTGTTTCTAACAAAATGCCACAGATGATCATCCATCTCCATTTGAATAAGTATGTAACCTGGAAAAAACTTTTTTATACTTTCAACCTTTTTCCCCTTTTTCACCTCAACAACCTTTTCAGTGGGGATCAGGATCTGCGTTATTTTATCCTCAAGACCAAAGGCCTTTATCCTTTTTTCAAGGGTTTCTTTTACTCTGTTTTCATACCCGGAATAGGTGTGTATTATATACCATTGCAAAGCCATTCAGAATCTCCTTTAAGAGCCAAGAACCCTGTAAATATACTCAACCACCGCCGAGATGATTTTATCAGAAAAATATATTGCCACTGAAAATATAACCGTCAACACGAGAACGGCTATGGTTGTCGCAATAACATCTTCCTTTGTGGGCCATGTAACCCTTTTTAACTCCTTCCAGGAGTCTTTTAACCATTCAACATATTTAGCCATCTTCCACCCCTAAAAAATGGCAGGCCAGGAGGGATTCGAACCCCCAACCCTCGGATTTGGAGTCCGATGCTCTACCAATTAGAGCTACTGGCCTACCTGTGCTTATTTATGCCTTAGCCTCTTTATGCACCGTGTGCTTGCGACAGAACCTGCAATACTTTTTCAACTCTAATTTTCCCGTCATTCTCTTTTTATTTTTTGTAGTTGTATAGTTTTTCCTTTTGCACTCGGTACATTGCAAACTGATTATGTCCCTCATCTCTTCTCCAATTACTCAATTATCTCTGTAACTGTTCCTGCTCCAACAGTCCTTCCACCTTCCCTGATAGCAAACCTCAATCCCTTCTCCATTGCTATAGGGGTTATC
>JALSOA010000046.1 GCA_026986725.1 Acidobacteriota bacterium | reverse complement strand
CAGATGTTTACCATGTTCTCTCCTATGCAAGGGGATTATACCAGCATGTTTGATATTTTCCAATTGTTATGGCATTGATTTTGCTTATATTTTATTCTGGAGAAGGAACTTTTTAAAGGAGGTGGGAGATGAAAAGACTGGCAGTCATTTTGATTTTTCTGATTTTGGCTTTTGGTGGCTTTGCAAAGACAAGGCATTTAGGAAATTACAGTTACATAAACACAGATGGTCCTATTAACATCGCAGTGAATGCAGTTGTTGCAGTGAAGTTTAATAAAAAGGCATATCTGCCATTTATACTTTACCTTGGAGGTGATAAAGGTGTTAATGCAACAATTGATAGGAATTCAATAGTGATGGAGTATGAAGGTAAAATATACCATCTTCCGTCTTACAGGGAGTGGAGGGAGAATTACAATGAAGATGTTTACGACCTCTCGCTGTTTTCAAAGGAGCCTGAACATGTTTTCCCGTCGGAAATGGATATTTATAAGTTTCAAACAGATGTTGATTTCTTCCCTGCAAGGAATGAAGGGGTAACTGTTACAAATGTTTTGAGTATAAGTTACAGAATTGGTGCAGTTACAAAGGTTTATTTTAAAAATCCGGGCGTAAAAAAGGGTGATACAGTTAAGATAAAGGTTTTTGACAGGAAAAATAAAAAGATTTACGGTGAAGTTGAGATAAAGTTTTAAAATTTCTTTAAGTTAGCGGGGGCAAAGCCCCCTTTTTTTGTTTATAATGAAAATAAGGGGGAATTATGGCAGATAGAGATACAATTATTGAGTTTCTAAACGGTATTTATAAAATTGAGGAATGGAGCGATTCTTCAATGAACGGGTTACAGGTTGAAGGGGATGATAATGTAACCGGTATTGCTCTGGGGGTTGATGCAAGTCTTGAGCTTTTTGAAAAAGCAAAAGAGAATAACATGAACTTTGTTGTTGTCCATCACGGGTTTTACTGGGGGAAGGTTTTTCCTGTAACATCTTTCTGGAGGAGGCGATTTAAGTTTTTGCTTGAAAATAATTTATCCCTTTACGCATGCCATTTACCGATGGATGCGCATTCCACAATAGGTCATAATTCGACAATTGCACAGAATCTTGGTTTGTTGAATGTTGAGCCGTTTGGTGAGTACCATGGCAATTTTATAGGGATAAAGGGTGAATTACCTCAATCTGTTAAAATTGATGAGTTTAAGGATAGTCTTGCCGATATTTTTGATTATGGAGTGAGGATTTTCAAGTTTGGGAATGAAAGTATAAAAACAATAGGGATTGTTTCAGGAGATGCGGTAACAGAAGAAATTTTAAAGGAGTGTGCTAAAAAGGGTGTTGACCTTTTTATTACAGGGGAAACAAACCATGTTGCGTATCACATTATGAAGGAATTGAAATTAAATGTTGCTTTTTGTGGACACTATTCAACAGAGAGATTTGCCCTTTTTAAACTGGAGGGTATTTTAAAAGAAGAGTTTAACATACCTGTGAAGTTTTTTGAAATTCCCACAGGAATGTAGATATGAAGACAACGGTTTCAGTTATTGTAAGGGTTTTGTGGTGGGTTGTAATGCTTGTTGGTGGGGCTGCTTTTTCCATTTATCTTGATTTTAAAGATAAAAATCTGTTTTTTTCCTGGTGGTTTCATATATTGACTTTCATTCCAGGTTTTTTTCTTTCAAAACTTTCTTTTAATGCGGCATCGGTTGGAGGCAGGGAGTTAAAGAAGGGAAGGAGCGAGGGAACGCCAAGGCTTGAAACTGATACCATTGTTACAACAGGTATTTATTCCTGTATGAGACATCCAATGCTTTTTGGGCTTGCCCTGCTTCCCATAGGGTGGGCGCTTATTTTAGGGAGCCCCCACTTTATCTTTTACATAGCACCGATTGAATCTTTAAGCGTAATTATTATGGTGTTCACCTTTGAAGAGAGGGAATGCTTGAAAAAGTTTGACGGTGACTATATTGAGTATAAAAGCAAAGTCCCCCCTTTAAGTTTCAAAAGGGAATGTTTAATGTGGCTGTTTTTTAAGAAAAAGCCTGAAAATTTTTAAATTGTTTTCTGTCTAACCTTTAAAATGTGCAACTATTGATTTAAAGAAGTAAATCCCATCAGTGTTGCCAAGCACTTCTTCCATTGCTCTTTCGGGGTGGGGCATCATTCCAAGCACATTCCCCCTTTTGTTTACAATGCCTGCAATGTTTTCTATTGAACCGTTTGGGTTTGAGTTGTCTGAAACTTCTCCATTCTCATTACAGTATCTGAAAACTATCTGATTGTTTTCTTTTAATTCCTTTAAAGTTTCATGGTCGCAGAAGTAATTGCCCTCTGCATGTGCAATGGGTATTTTAATTGCCCTGTCAGGTATTCTATTGGTAAATGCAAGGTTTTTGTTTTCTGTTTTCAGATAAACCTCTTTGCAAATAAAGTGCAAATCCCTGTTTCTTAATAATGCTCCTGGGAGTAAGCCTGCTTCTGTCAGTATCTGAAATCCATTGCATATCCCTATTACAAGCCCCCCTTTTTCAGCAAAGTTTAAAATTTCTTCCATTGCAGGGGAAAACTTTGCCGTAGCCCCGCATCTTAAATAGTCTCCATATGAGAAGCCACCGGGGATCACTATGCAATCAGGATTGTTCAAATTCTTTTCATTATGCCAGATAAAATAGGCATCTTCTTGTAATACATTTTTTATTGCATGGTAAGCATCGTAATCGCAGTTGCTTCCCGGGAAAACTATTATTCCAAATTTCAGTCTGGCCATTTTTATTCCTTGATTTTTACTTCAAAACTCTCTATGACAGTGTTGGCAAGAAGTTTGTTTGCAAGTTTTTTCGCTTTTTCAATTGCGTCTTTTTCTGGTAATTGGGTTTCAAATTCAATAATCTTTCCTATTCTGAAGTTTGAAAACTCGTTGAATCCCATTTTTTTGGCTGATTTTTCAACTGCCTTCCCCTGTGGATCCAGTACTCCATGTTTTAGCCTTACAATTACCTGCACTTTCATATAATCTCCTAATTAAAATTTTTCATTTTCTCCGCAAATTCTTTCAATTTTCTGTAAACAATTCCATGAACGGTTGCAGGTTGATCTATATCTCCCGCTTTAAACCCTGTAAGCAGTTCAATTCCTTCATCAACAGTTTTAATTGCATAAATGTGGAATTTTCCCTTTTTTACTGCTTTTATAACATCTGGACACAGGTTGAGGTTTATTATGTTCTGATATGGGATTATTACCCCATGTTTCCCTGTCAATCCCCTCTTTCTGCAAACCTTAAAAAACCCTTCTATTTTTTGATTTATTCCCCCTACAGGCTGGATTTCACCGTGCTGGTTTATTGAGCCTGTCCCTGCAAGGTTTTGCTTTATCGGTATGCCACCAATTGCAGAAAGAAGTACATACAGTTCTGTGGATGATGCGGAATCCCCGTCAACTCCGCCGTAGGATTGCTCAAAGGTTATAGAGGCATTTATTGATATTGGAAAGTCTTTACCGTATTTCCCCTGTAAGTAGCCCTGAAGTATGAGAACCCCTTTATCGTGGATGCTTCCGCTTAATTCAGCCTCCCTTTCTATGTTTATTATGCCACTGTCACCCAGTGCTACCTGTGCGGTTATCCTTGTTGGTGTCCCGAAAGAGTGAAAAGAGTAATCATATACCG
>JALSOA010000045.1 GCA_026986725.1 Acidobacteriota bacterium | reverse complement strand
TTCAATATTATCTTCATTTGAATAAGGGTATTTTACATTGGAATCATCTTCTTTGGACATGTAAATCACTCCTTTCTATTCATATATTCTTAGCCTTCTTCTTATACTGGGCCTTTCATTTGCTACAAATTTGGACGGTTTTCTTACTGCATCCACAATGACTCTCTTTATGTCATCTTGAGAGATTAAATCAATTCCCTCATAGTATGTGAAAATAGATTTAAGATTAATCTGGTAAACTGAGAGACATTGTCCATTATTTCCGTTTGGTTGAAGTAAAATTCTTTTTGCATTGTATCTAAAATTGTTTTTCCCTATAAGGAAAACAACTAAAAAATTATTATTAACTGAAGATATGTTACTTTTTTCAAGTAGTTTAGTGGTGAAATTATAAACCTCTAAATTCCTTTGAGTCCGTAGTATAGAAAAATCTTCCAATTTCATTCTTTCAATGCGAAAATCAAAATTGCCATATAAAATAAAAAGAAGAAAAATCAATTCAGCAACCAATTCCTTATTGTGCGTAACAGGAACATAATGGTTTTCTTCTCCGCGCATGTATGAAAGCATTTTGATTATCTTAGGGTAAGGGATTTCATCTCCATCAATTTCACATAATGGTTTTAAATCTCTTTTAGAAATAAATTTAAGATGTTTCTCTGCATTGGGTATGAACGCCGTAAAAGAAGCATTTTCAGGGTTTGAAGAATAAATCAATGCTTTTTTTATTAGATTTTTTAAAACTTCCTTATAAATTAATTCCATTAAACTATCCGCTGGAAGATTTTCTTTTTTCCCAAATTGTTCTTTAACCATTTCATTCTTTCTATCAATTATTAATTTATCTGATTTGCCTATAGATAAACCATTATGCAGATAGTATTGTTTAACAATATATTGATGGGTAAAACTTATATTATCATAAACAGAAACCACAGGAGCATTGGTCATTTCATATACATTGCTTACATGATTATCAGCAAGATTATTATCATTTTCTTCAAAAACCTTCTGTATTGTGTGTAAGACCTGGGGTTCATCGCTGCCATATCCGATAAAAAATAAAGTAGAGGTTCTGAGTTTGTGCCTGAAAAAATCAGCAGCCCATTGTCTCTTTCTCCAATCCTGAAGTTGGGTTTCTGTTAATAAAATTGATTCGGCGGTTGCTTCATTGTGGGTTATAGCATAAGCACATCCGTTAATCTTATAAACTTTTAAAATGTAAGTGTCGTCTTCACAGTTGTATTTCTTTTTAGAGGCATATCTTGCAAAAGTGGCATTATCAAATATCCTTACAACCGGTAAGTTATCATTTCCTCCTTCAAGGTTATATTGCTCTTTCCAAATTTTCAAATAAGCCTTTTCCATGCAGCAATCATAATTGGTTGTAATTATGTCCGATATTAAGCCTTCTCTTGCCAGAAAAGCGATATAATAATGTGCTCTGGTTGGATTAAGTTTATAAAACTGGTTAATGAAAAGTTTGGAAATTAACTTATTATGAATATATCTATTAATAGTAGCATTATTAAAATTTTTAAATCTTCCTCTATTATTAATTAAGTGATGTAAATATCTTTTAGTGTTCCATATTTCATTTTGAGTCAGTTCAGCCAGAGTTTTTTTCTTTCCGTCAAGCTCATCAATATTAGTTTTCATGTTATTGATTCTATGTGGATTCTGATAAACTTCCAATCCTTCTGCATTATTAGATATTCCAGAACCCAGAACAATAGTGCAATTTTTCTCAAGTATCTGTTTGACTACATACTCAATTGGATTATTAACCATAAATTCACTCCAGATTTGAATTTCCTGCAATTGAAATAAATCCACCTTTTAATTGCCCGTTTTCCTCATAAATCCATGGGATAATTTTCGTCCCTTCTGAATCTCCTGATGTGGTTCCTAAAAGTTTATGCCTAAAAATATTCCACTCTTTTTTGTTCTGAATTGAATTATCTGGTCTTAAACAATCTCTAATTTGAGATTTTATCTTAATGAGTTCTTTTATAATATTTTTGTAGTCACTATTGTTTAACAAATTAATAATTGTTTTAAATTTGGAAGGAACGTTATTGACTTTTCCCTGAAAATATCTTTCTGACTTACAATAAAATGAATCTATTTCAAGAAAATACTTCAAAAAGTCAAATAAATTAGAATCTTTATTTAAGAAGTCATTGTTATCTATTAAATCACTAAATTTCTTACTGTCAAATTTACTATTTTCATTTTTAAAAAATTCTGAAAATCCAAATTCCTCATTTCTCCAATTGTTTATTTTCTCAAAATAACTATTATTTTTAATTTCAACCTTTTCAACCTTCAACCTTCCGTATCCTATATTCCATTTCCCACCCCAGAAACCATATTTCTCCATAAATGTTAAAAGAGGATAAAAGATTGGTTCTAAAATTTTTTCTTCTAATTCAAAAATAAGTTCAAACTTTCCATAAAAATAAGGTTGAGCGAAATACCATACAGAGTAGTTTTTCTTAAATTGTTTATTTTTTTCTTTCCGCTTCCCAGAATACTCTGAATTTATAAAATCATTAAGTTCTTTTTTGTCTTTATATTCATTTACAAGGAAACTTGCATTTTTTGAAATAGTAACAGCGTATGGCAAATTTAACTTTTTCCCGAAGAAGTCATCTTCAACTGGTCTGATCTCTTTTATCCTTATCCACCCTTTCCATCCAGTGCATCCAAAAATTTTTGAAGGAAGAGTTATACCCATTTCAGCAAGAGTTTTATCAATAGATGAAAAATCAGCTCCATTTTCCAAAATTTTTTGTTCCAAAACTTTTCCATCAACATTATCCTTTAATTTCCCTTTTTCGTAATCATTCTTATCTGTAATCCCAGAAAAGAAGCAAATTACCTCAAACCAGAATCTCAAGCTTCCCATTAGACCTGATGGCCTGATTGTATTGTTTTCTCCCCACGCATCCCCTGTCCATAGAGGGGTGAGGGTTTGGAATGTTATTTTGATTTCTTTTTTCATTTTGCCCCCTTGAGTATTTGTATCATGCCGAAGCCCTGGGAGTTTTTGGCTCCGAGGCCTGCATCGTATATGGTTTTGAGTATTTCAGGTCGGGTGTGGATCTGGAATGTGCCTTCACTTGCTTTAATAAAGAAGTTTTTGTATTTTAAGGGTACTATTCTTGTTTTACCTGCAGGTTTTATCTCGAAGATAAAGTTATCTAATTTTTTCCCGGTGATGAGATGGTATTTTTTCCTCACATTTTCTTTTATAAGTTTCTGAAATTCCAGGTTTTCAGGAAAGTAATATTGCGTTTTTTTCCCGTTTTCTTCAACGGTTCTATAGACAGCAATGGGGGATAGTGTTTTAATAATGACCTTTTCAGATATTACAGGGGGTTTTAAAACCTGAATTGATTGTAATTGGAGTTTGTTTTCGCCCAATTTTATATCTTCATTCATTATAAGGTTTTCTCCCCATTTTGTTCCAAGGTAGTTTATTACGGATGAGAGATAGACGGTAATTGGGCTTGAGAACACTATGTTTTTCTCAGTGTGTTTGAGTTTTCGTGAGAAAATTTTAGAAAATGTAAAAAGTTTAAACTTCCTATTGTTGTAAAAGAAGCCTATTTCGTGGAGAAATTCAGCAAGTTCTCCGGGAAGAGAGCGATAGAAAAATGCCTGTAATATTTCATTATAGTGAATTGGAAGGGTTATTGCAGGGGAAGAAGGGTTTTGAAAAACAAGTTTTAACCTCAAATTAATCTCCTTTAATTTTTATATTTTTTTATCATATATTTATTAAAATGTCAATATAAATTTAATGTTGTAAAAAGATTAAACTAATATTCACATTCCTTAAATGCATATTCAGAATTACATCCATTCTATCCGACAATGAATTTTTCCTTTCTCACTCTTTTTTATTTCTTTTTTCACAAATGAGTTTAGTTTTTTTGTAAAATTAAAGTTGATATTTGGTTTACGATAATTTAGAATAATGAATGAATAGTCATTCAGTAATAATTTTTAGGAGGGCTTATGAATCCTACTGCCGGTGCTGGATACTGGATTTTCCTGATTGTGTTTTTTGGCGGACTGCTGTTTTTCTTTTATGAAATCTGGCAAAAGTATTTGCTCTTAAAAGCGGCAAAGCCTGAAAACAGGTTTGACAATGTGGGAGAGAGAATTAAGAGAGTTTTGCTTTTCGCTTTTGGACAGAAAAGAATTTTGAAAGACCCGCAGACAGGCTTAATGCATGCTTTTATATTCTGGGGTTTTTGCGTTCTTGCCCTGAGAACCATTACAGCAGTTGGAAAAGGGTTTTATCACAAATTTCTTGATACATTTACCCTTTCACTTGCAGGGCACATATACCTTTACATGAAAGATCTATTCGTAATTCTTGTGTTGATAATGATTATCTATGCCACAATCAGGAGGGCTTTTATAAAACCAAAGCGGCTTGACCCGTCATGGGAGGGATACCTCATACTTTTCTTTATCTTTGTGTTAATGATAACGGATATGCTGATGGATGGAGCAGAATTTCACCACAATCCCGGGATGGTTGCATTTATAGGACCGATAATCGGCAGTTTTTTCAACGGGTTAAGCGAATCTTCCCTTGCCACTGTTTACAATGTTTCCTGGTGGATTCATATTGTAACATTGCTTGTGTTTTTAAATGAGTTGCCAAGGGGCAAGCATTTCCATGTTATTACTGCAATTCCAAATGTTTACTTTCAGAAGCTTGAACCAAAGGGAAAGATTAAAACCGTTGAAAACCTTGAGGAACTTTTTGATACAGAGGATGAGGACATTCCTGTTGGTATTTCAAAGATAACTGATTTTACATGGAAACAGTATTTAGATCTTTACACCTGCACAGAGTGCGGAAGATGCCATGAATTCTGCCCCACCTTTTTAACAGAAAAACCCCTTTCTCCGAAAAGGTTAAACGACAAACTAAAGCATTTTCTATATGACCATCAAAAAGATGTTATCAATGGAAGGGGTGAGGAACTTGACCCGGTTGTGGGCAATGTTGTTTCAACCGACGAAATATGGGATTGCACAACCTGTGGAAGGTGTGAGGAAGCATGCCCTGTTTTTATTGAGAATATACCGAGAATTGTTGATATGAGAAGGAAGCTTGTAATGGTAGAGGGAGATTTTCCGTCAGAGTTGCAGACTGCTTTTCAGGGTATGGAGAGAAACGGCAATCCCTGGAATATCGGTATGAGCAAGAGGTTTGAGTGGGCTGAAGGGCTTGATATTCCGACAATGGCTGAGCTTGATAACCCTGAGGATATTGATGTTCTTTTCTGGGTTGGTTGTGCTGGCTCTTTTGATGATAGAGCAAAGAAAATTGCACGGGCTTTTGCTCAGATTTTGAAGAAAGCAGATGTTAAGTTTGCATGCCTTGGGGAAGAAGAGATGTGCTGCGGAGATTTTGCAAGGAGAAGCGGAGAAGAGTTCCTGTATCAAACCCTTGCACAGCAGAATGTTGAAACATTGAATGAATACAAGGTTGTAAACATTGTCACAATATGCCCTCACGGATACAACACTTTGAAGCATGAGTACAGGGATTTTGGTGGAGATTTCAATGTTTTCCATCACACAGAGTACATTGCAAAATTGATTAAAGAGGGCAGGATCAAACCATCAAAAGAGGTTTTTGCAAAGGTTACCTATCACGATTCCTGTTATCTCGGAAGGCACAATGGTATTTACGATGAGCCAAGGAGCATATTGAAATCAATCAATGGGGTTAAACTCGCTGAAGCAGGTCTGAACAGGGAGAAAGGATTGTGTTGCGGAGCAGGTGGCGGAAGAATGTTTATGGAAGAGACAAGGGGTACGAGGATTAATCACAAGAGGATTGAGGATATTATGGAAAATGCAAAACCTGATACCGTGTGCACGGCATGTCCATTCTGTATGACAATGCTCAGGGATGCTGTTAATGAGAAAGAGATTGAGGGAGTTGAGACAAAGGATATTGCGGAGATCGTTCTTGAATCACTTGAGTAAATTTTAACAAAAACTTTTAATTAAAAAAGCCCCGTTACATAACGGGGCTTTTTTAACTTCTTTATAATTCCTTTACTTTAAGGTTATGTATGGTTTTATTTTCTTTACAAGGTCCATACTGATTCCCTTTACTTTGGCTAAATCAGCATACTTTCTGAACTTTCCATGTTTTCTTCTATAATCTATAATAGCCCTTGCCTTTTTCATACCTATACCCTTTAGTTTTGCAAGTTGCTTGGCCGTTGCCCTGTTAATATTTATCTTTTTAAAAACTTTCTTTTTTGCCTTGACCTTTGCCTTAATCTTGCCCTTATTCGGCCCTTTTTTGGTTGCTGTAACTTTTTTGTCAACCTTCAATTTTGGTGTGGCAAAAGATGAAGAATTAAATGCAAACCCCAAACACAAAACAAGTAAAAGCAAACCAACCTTTTTCATTTCCATCTCCTCCTAAAAAATAATATTAATAGTATCATTACCTTTTTTTAAAAAAAACAAAAAAGAGCATGGTTTTTGACTTTTATCAAATAGTTTATGCTAAAGCACAAAAGGGATAGTTCTATGTTTATTTTTATTGAAGAATTGTTTTAACTCCTTATTTGGAGTTTGATGAAAAGAGTATGCCAAAACAAGAAAAGATTTTTCATCCATATCTTCAGGAGATACAACTGGGATTCCCCTCACTTCTCCGTTTTTTCTTTTGCCGGAGAAGTCAAGGATTCCTTTTACTTCAACACCGTGGTGTTTCAAAGCACCTATCAGTTTTTTACCAAACCTTCCAACGCCGATTACATAAACCCCATTTTTGCTTCTTTCATCAAAGTTTGCAAAAAAGTAGGCTTTTTGATAAAAAAGATTGTCTTTTTTCAAATTTCTGTTTGTCCTCGTTTCTCTGTTCTGATGGTCTCTCCATTTAAGCAAAACCTCGTTAACCTTACCGAGTTTGTACCCCCCGTAAACCGCTCTGAATACAAGGTCATAATCTTCGGCATAGCCTGTGTCTCTGTATCCACCCAATTTGTTGAAAAAATCTGTTGATGCAAAGAATGTTGGGTGAACAATGGGACAGTCTATGTAGAGATTTTCAAACATCTGCTCGTGGGTTATCAGTGAATTGTTCCACCTTTGATAAACCTTTGCTCCCTCGCTTAACTCTGTTTGTTCTTTTATGTGCTTTAAAGCGCTGTTTAAGTCAATGTCGAGGGATTTAAGCCTGCACCCTGCGTAAACAGGTTCTTTTGAAGGGGTTTTGAAAATTTCAACTTTACACCCTATTAAATCGAGATCTGGATTTTCTTTCAGAAATTCGTATTGTTTTTCAAGCCTTGAAGGAAGCATTATGTCGTCCCCGTCCATTCTTGCAATAAATTTTCCCCTTGCGTTTTCAAGTCCATCATTCAAGGCTGAAACAATACCCTGGTTTTTTTTATGGGTTATCAGTTTAAACTGGAATTTCTTTTTCAATCTTTCAAGTATGTAGGAACTCTCATCCGTTGAACCGTCGTCAATTACAATCAGTTCAAAATCGTCAAATGTCTGGGAGTAAACTGAATTTATTGCCTCTTCTATAAATTCCTGCTGGTTTTTTACCGGTAAAATTACTGATATTTCAGGCATAATTAAAAAAAGCCCCTGTTTTTCAGGGGCTGCAAAATTTACTTGTATTCATTCAGAATTTTTAAAATCTCGTCCCCTATTCTGTCCTGTGCCTCTTTGGTCTGTGCACCAATGTGGGGGGATGCTTCAAAGTTGTCAAGTTCAAGAAGTTTAAGGTATTCAGGCGGTTCTTTTTCAAAAACATCAAATGCAGCACCACCTAACTCACCTCTTTTCAATCTTTCGTAAAGAGCCTCTTCGTCAATCAAACCGCCCCTTGCCGTGTTTATAAGGCATGCACCCTTTTTCATTGAGTAGATTCTTTCTCTGTTTATAAAGCCCTTTGTTTTTTCAGTTAAAGGAACATGAAGGGTGATGAAGTCTGAATTTTTAATAACTTCGTCCATATCTTCAACAAATTTACCGCCTAACTTTTCAAGTTTCTCCCTGTTTGTGTCAAAAACATCAAACCCTAAAACATCCATTCCAATTCCCTTCGCCATGGTTGCAACTGTCAGACCTATGTTTCCAACCCCGATTATTCCAAGGGTTTTCCCGCCAAGTTCAAAGCCTTTTAATTTTTTCTTTTCCCACTTTCCCTCTCTCATTGTTCTGTCAGCATAGGCAAGTTTCCTTGAGAGAGAAAACATGTGAGCCATAACAAGTTCAGCCACAGCCCTTGCACTTGCAGCGGGGGTGTTTCTTACTGCTATTCCCATCTCTTTTGCCGCAGTTTGATCAACATTGTCAAGACCCACTCCAGCCCTGACAATAACCTTTAAACCTCTTGTCTTTTCCAGCACATCTCTTCTCAACTTTGTTTTTGAACGGACAATTACAACATCAAAGCCCTGCAATTTCTCTCCAACCTCTTCACTTGTAAGATCTGTTTCAACCACAACCTCGTGGCCTTCATTTTTCAATGCTTCTATTGTTTTTTCTGCAATAGGGTCAGCAACAAAGATTTTCATAAAGCCTCCCTTTTACCTTCCCTGAAAGTTGTTTTTCTTTAACAGGGAAATTATCTTGTTAACAAGGTCTTTTCTTTTAAAAGGCTTGGAGATCTTTTCACCAACCTCGTCCTCAACAACCTTTGCTTCGTCTAAGAATGCGGAGAGGAGGAGTATCTTGTTTTTCCCCTGGAGTTCGTTAAGCCTTTTTACCCACTCTTCGCCACCTAAAACAGGCATCTTGTAATCTGTAATTATTACATCAAACTTTTGCAATTCCATCAATTCAAGCGCTTCCTGACCATTGCTTACAGAGGCAACACAAAAGCCCTCCCTTATCAAAATCTTCATTAATGTTCTTCTTAAATTATCGTCGTCTTCCGCAATAAGAATCTTTGCTGAAAGGTAATCAACCTGAGTCATATCCATCTCCTTTACATTTTTCTTTACAATGTTTATTTTAACATAATGAAAAATAAATAAAAAAAGGAAACAATATGTTGGTTTCTCCGTAAAAAAATCTGAAAAATAAATAGGGGGTTGAGGTGGAACTGAAAAAAATATTACACACCACAAAAGGACTGGTAATTCTGACGATCCTGCTTATCGTATCATGTTCGTTTCACAGCAAAGGGGACAAAAAACATAAAAGGCATAATGCAAAAGAAAAAGCTGTTCCTGTGGTCGTTGAAAAACTAAAAAGAGGGGACATCTCTTCTTACATAACATCATCTTCCACCATAAAAGCAGAGTATTCAGTTGATGTGGTTGTTGAAACATCCGGGATAGTGGAAAAGATATTCGTTGATGAAGGTGATAGAGTTAAAAAAGGGCAAACACTTGCAATTGTAAACTATCAGGAACTTAAACTTGAAAAAGAAAAAAGGTACATGGCTTTTCTTGATGCAAAAAAGAAATTTGAACGAACAAGAAATCTATATCAAAAGAAACTTGTATCAAAGGAAGATTACGACAAAACAAAATTCAACTATAAGCAAAGCGAGATCGACTATAAAGACGCAATTTTAAAGTTTGAAAAAAGCATGATAAAGGCTCCATTTAACGGAACCATAACAAACAGGTACATTACTGAGGGTCAGTATGTTAATCCTTCTGAAAAGGCCTTTTCCATTGTAAACAACAGAATACTCAAAGCAATAGTATATATTCCAGAAGAAAATATTTTCCGGGTAAAAAGAGGGCAGAGTGTGACACTTACAAGCGACACAACAAAATTAAAATTCAAAGGCGTGGTTGAAAAGATCTCTTCTGTTGTTGACCCAGAGAGTGGTACAGTTAAAGTAACGATAAAAGTTTTTCCTGATAAAAAAATAAAACCGGGTATGTTTGTAAATGTAAAGATAAAAACAGACACAAAGACAAATGTACTGCTCGTTCCCAAAAAGGCTGTGATATACCAGAATGACAGAAAGTACATATTTATTGTTGAAAAGAAAATGAACACTGCCAAAAAGATTGAATTGAAGACAGGTTATGAAAACAGGGATTACTTCGAGTGCCTGAATAGAAATCTAAGTGATAAAACACTTGTGGTGATTGAGGGGCAAAACAGTTTGAAAAACGGAGATAGGGTAAGGATATTGGCAAAATGAAAAACAATAGCCTTTTTTCAATAACCGTAAAAAGACCAATAGCAATCACCATGGTTGTCCTTGCAATTGCAATTTTCGGACTTGTTTCGTACAGTCAATTGAAGATGAGGCTTATGCCTGACATTTCTTACCCCACTGTAACCGTTAGAACCGAAATGGAGGGTTCCGCACCGGAAGAAATAGAAAACAATGTAACAAGGAAGATTGAAGAAGTACTTTCTGTTGTAAACAACTTAAAAAGAATTTCCTCTGTTTCAAGGATGGATACATCAGATGTTATTCTTGAATTTTACTGGGGCACCAACATAAACAATGCAATTCAGGACATAAGAGAAAAACTGGATCAGGTGTTTTTGCCGGAGGAAGCGAAAAAACCCATTATTCTAAGGTATGACCCAACCCTTGACCCTATCCTGACATTTGCAATTACATCAGACAAAATGAATTTAATGGATTTAAGAACCTTTTGTGATGAGCAGTTAAAACCAGCACTTGACAAATTAAAAGGGGTAGCAGCGGCAAAGATAAGAGGAGGGTTAGAAGAAGAGATAAGGGTTGAAATTGATCAGAAAAAATTGAGAAACCTTAATCTTAACATCAACGAGATCAACAGGGTACTTGCAAATGAGAATATAAACCTTGCAGGAGGTGTACTTAGAGAGGGATCCACTGAGTACATAGTTAGAACTGTAAATCAATTTAAAAGTTTAAAAGACATTGAAAACCTCATTATTGGTAAATTCAACAATGCTGAAATCAGATTAAAAGACATTGCAAAGGTAAAAAAAACCTACAAAGACAGAGAGGTAATAACAAGGGTTAATGGGAAAGAGTGTGTCATAATAGAAATTTACAAAGAAGGTGATGCAAATGTCGTCCAGGTTGCAAAAAGAGTAAAAAGACAGCTATTGAGCAGAAAAGGCAGAACAATAGCATCAAGATTTCATAACTCCATAAATATAACCCTCTTGAATGATCAGAGCAGGTTTATTGAAAGAGCAATAAACGAAGTGAAATCCAATGCAATAATTGGAGGCCTTCTTGCTATTTTAGTTCTATTTCTTTTTTTAAAAAAGGTAAAACCGACAATCATAGTTTCTCTAACAATTCCACTATCAATAATAACCACATTTGCCCTTATGAAGTTCTTTAAAGTAACCCTGAACATAATGTCACTTGGGGGAATAGCCCTTGGAGTTGGTATGCTTGTTGACAATGCCATAGTGGTTCTTGAAAGCATATTCAGAGTGTCAGATGAAAAAGGTGAATCCGATGAGAATGTTATACTTGGAGTAAAAGAAGTTGGAACAGCCGTAATTGCATCAACATTAACAACTGTTGCAGTGTTCTTTCCCATTGTTTTTATTGAGGGAATTGCAGGACAGGTATTCAAGGATATGTCTTTAACCGTGGTATTTTCTCTCCTTGCATCCCTTGCTCTCGCTCTGTTTTTTATCCCCACCCTTGCCTCAAGAAAACTGAACCCACATACCATGAACAAAAGAAACTCACTTTTTAAATTATTGTTGCAATTTCAGACTATTACCTCATTAAAAAACTCTTTGAAAGATTTTCACATTAGAAATTTTCACCTGCATCTATTTTCGCTGTTGATATTTATTGTGCTTTTCCCCCTTGAATTGATAGGTAAAATCATTACCCTGTTATACATCCTTGTTCTTTTTGCAGTTTTACTGTGTGCTGGTTTATATAAAATACTCGACCAATTGTTGTTATCAAAAATAGTTTCGGGATTTAACAGGGCATTTACTTTATTCCAAAAAGACTTTTATCCGTCCATTTTAAAAAAAGCACTGGAAAACAAATTACCTGTATTTGCACTTATACTTATCGCTTTTATACTCACATTCTTATCGTTTAAAAAGTTAGATATTGAACTATTGCCAACCGTGCATCAGGGTGAATTTTATGCAGTCGTCACCATGCCAATAGGAACACCTGTGGAGGAGATTGACAAAAGACTTCTGCCCTATATAAAAAAGATTCAGGAGATAAAAGGCGTGAAAACTGTTTTTGTTAAAACAGGGGTGGAAAGCAATTCCTACCCGAAATCGTATGAAGGGACAAATATTGCCAACATAGGGATTTCACTTGATTTATCTGGCAATTTACAAAAAGAAGAAGAAAATGCAATTGAACAAATAAGAAAGATACTGTCAGATCTACCAGACGCATATATCAGAATAAGATATCCTGAACTTTTTACCACAAAACCCCCTGTTGAAATAGAGGTACACACCTATAACCTCCAGAAATTAAAAAAATACACAAACATTGTTTTTGAAAAAATAAAAAACCTTCCAGAATTAAAAGATGTTGAAACAAATATAAAATCCGGGAACCCTGAAATCGAGATAAAATTCAACAGGGAAAAACTTGCAAGGATTGGGCTAAACACAGAGGAATCAGCGAAACTCATAAGAAATGAGATACTTGGAAACATTCCCACTAAATTTATAAAACAGGATAGAAGAGTTGACATAAGGGTAAGATTAAAAGATGCCACAAAAAAATCAATAGAAGATTTAAAAAACATCATTATAAATCCTGGAAAGAAAAAACCGGTACCCTTAAAAGCAGTGGCAAATTTCACAATAAAAGAAGGACCGGGAGAGATAAGAAGGGTGAACCAGCAAAGGGTTGGTATTATAACAGCAAATATCAAAGGAATAGGATTAAAACACATAACTGAAAAAATAAGAAAAGAAATATCACAACTGGAAATCCCGAAAGATGTCAGTATTGTTTTTGGAGGGCAACAGATGGAAATGGAAAAATCCTCCTCAAGTTTGTATCTTGCTCTATTACTGTCAGTGTTTCTGGTTTACATAGTAATGGCTTCTCAGTTTGAATCCCTCATTCATCCTCTCATCATAATGTTTACCATACCCCTTGCATTATTTGGGGTTGGAATCAGTTTGTTCGCATTGCATATCCCACTTTCCATACTTGTCTTTGTCGGAATGATGATGCTTGCAGGGATAGTTGTAAACAACGCCATTGTGCTTATTGATTATATAAACCTTTTAAGGGCAAGGGGTTTGGAGATCAAAAAGGCAATAATTGAAGCAGGGATTGTGAGGTTGAGACCTATTTTTATGACCACATTAACCACAATTTTAGGCCTTCTTCCAATGGCACTGGGGTTTGGAGAGGGCGCAGAAATACGAAAACCCATGGCAATAACCGTTATTGCAGGACTGACATTTTCCACCATACTCACCCTTGTAGTTATTCCAGTCATATATCATCTTATTGAAACCACAAAAGAAAAAAGATAAAAAACATTTTCCTTTCATATGTTTTACCAATCCTGTAACCTTTTAACGAACAGAGGTTCATATTATTTGAATGTTAAAGGAGGTGTTATGGAAAGGTACGATTATATCATTGTGGGAGGCGGGCCGGCGTCAAGGATACTGAACAAGTATATACACTTTTTCCATAAAGGGGTAAAAACAGCAATTATCAGGGAAGAGGAAAGGATTGTCAACCATTGCGGAACCCCTTACATAGTTGAAGGGGAAATTCCATGGGAAAAGGGATTGATAAAAGAGGAGATAGTGACAAGGTGGGGAACCCCAATTATTATTGACAGGGTAATTGACGGAAACACTGAAGAAAAGTATGTTATCTGTGAAAGCGGTAAAAAGTACGGATATGACAGACTCATATTTGCAACAGGAACCGACCAGATAATCCCAGACATTGAAGGAAAAGATTTAAAAAACATATTGAAGGTCAGAAAAACAGTTGACTTAAAAGAAACAATAAAAGCACTTGGAAACCTGAAGAAGATAGTTGTTTTAGGGGCAGGGTACATAGGATTGGAGTTCGCAGTCTCTTTAATGAGAATGGGGAAAGAGGTTACAGTTGTTGAGTTAATGCCCCATGTTTTAGGGGGAA
>JALSOA010000044.1 GCA_026986725.1 Acidobacteriota bacterium | reverse complement strand
ATAATTTTTAAAAAAAAATTATTGAAAAAAAAAAAAAAAAGATAAAATGCTTAACAAGTTGGCGTCAACAAAAATATCTGAAGGTTACCTTGAAAAAAATATTTTTTTTGTTGGTTTTTATTGTAAATTTTGGTTTATTTGCACAGAGTTTTGTGACCATCGATTTAAAAGATATTGATGGTCTGGGAAGGCCTGTTGTTGGATTGATGGGTGGATTTGTGCCAGAAAGTTATTTTACCTGTGATCTGGAATCGAAAAATACTTTTGATCTTAATTTTCATACATCCATCCCTCTATCCCAGGATATTTTAAATGAAGATAATGTTTATTTAATGTTAAGAAACAAAACCGGTGCTCCTATTGTTGTTTCTTTTAAATTTGATGGCAAATGGTGGAATTTTATTGTAAAAATGGCTGATTCTAATGAAAAAAGAGTTAAAATTGATTACTTTTTAGAGAAATTAAAAGCCAGTGTGTCTCTGGCAAACGATTTGCTTCCTGTTGGTTCAATTGTTTTAACAAGTGGTGTAATATTAGAAATATGTATTGGTATTATGAAGAGGCCTGTGTTATTCGTTATTATCCGCCAGATGATTATTTAAAATGGAAAGTTGAATTGATACACAGGTAATATATTCAAGGGGGAGAGATGGGTAAAAGGTTTGCTTTTCTTTTCATTTTGTTTGTTCTTTCTTCCAATTCTTATTCAATGGTTGCCAATCCATTTTTAAAAAAGGTGAAACAGCCTGATGGAAAAGTTTTAAGCGTAAGATATGTGGGGAATGAATGGAATAATTATCTGATAGATAATAGAGGCAAGATTCTTGTGAGAAATAAAAATGGATACTGGATAGAAAAAGGGAATTACTTTAATGAAAAGAACAGCCCGTCTCTTCCCCGTTATTTTAGAGATAACCCTTTAAATAATAAGGAGTTTACGATTAAGAATTTGGTTCAAAGGAAATTGAGAGCCAACTTTGAAAAAAGAAGGCAGAATATTGATGGTGTATTAAATAAAAATACTTTGAAAAGTTCGGCTTATACTCACCCTGTCCTTGTTATTCTTGTTGAATTTTCAAACTTCTCGCATATTGGAACTGAGTCAAAGGATTGGGCAAGGATTTTTTTTGGAGAGGAAGGGAAAAGTATCAGGGCATATTATAGAGAGGTTTCTTATGGTAAAGCGGATATAGTCCCGGTTGAAGAAAACTTTAATGAAAATGATGGTGTTGTTGGATGGATAACTTTACCTTATCCACACCCCGATACCGGTGGAGATATAACACTTGAAAATCTTAGAATTGCATCAGATGCTATCAAACAGGCAGATAATTATGTGGATTTTTCTTTATATGACAGGAATGGAGACGGGATTATTTCATCAGGTGAACTTTCCATTTTCATTGTTGTTGCCGGGTATGAAGCATCTTATTCCCCTCAATATAATCCTTCAATATGGGGTCACAAAGGATACTTGTTTTCGCAACTTGGTTATCCTGGTGTTTTCTGTGATGGTGTACTTGTGGGAGAATTCAGCAACGACCCCGCAAAAAGCGGTGGGTATGTTGAGATTGGAGAATGGCAACAATCTGATGAAACTGATGGCCACATGGCAACAATTGGAATTATGTGCCATGAACTTGCCCACGATATGTATGGAATTATAGACCTATACGATATTGATTATTCTACTTACGGAATTGGTTGTTTTGGTTTAATGGGTGCAGGCGCATGGGGTATGTCAGAGGATGATAATTTTCCCGGAGAAACTCCGGTTCATTTTTGTGCTTGGTCAAAGATTTTCTGCGGATTTTTATCCCCGTTTACAGTATCAAAAGGTGAAATTTATTTAAACTTTGTTGAGAAAAATGCCGATATAAAAAAGATTTTAACCCCGATAAAAGGAGAGTATTTTCTTCTTGAAAACAGGCAGCAAAAGGGGTTTGATAAAGGTTTATACGGGTTTTTTAGAGAGAATGGAGGAGGAATTGCTGTCTGGCATATAATTGAAAATGCTTATAATAATTCTCAGGATTTTTACAGAAAGGTTGACCTTGTATCTGCGAGAAGATGTGTTGATGAAAGCAGTTTTTTTGATCTCGGCAAAAGACAGGATCTTTTTTACAAAGGTAATAATCCTCTTTTAACTCCGGATTCTATCCCTTCTTCAGGTTTATCAAAAGGGGTTGACAGCAGGGTTATGTTAACAGATTTTTCACCTTCATCAGACCAAATGACTGTTAAACTTGCTTATTCATCACCAGATGATTTTGATACAGAATTTAAAACAATTTCTTCATCTGGAACAGACTCTTATGTTTCAATTGCAGTGGATAGAGAGAGAAATCTTATCTTTGCTTTAAATCTTCAAAATGGTTTTCAAGTTTTCAAGATTTCTGAAAATAAATTAACTTTGATTGCAAGGGTGAATGCTCTCGGGAGTTTTGTTAAGTGTATTTATGATAAAGGTTTTTTGTATATTATAGATGCAAAGGGAAAGGCGTTAATTTATAATGTTGAGGACGAATACAATCCACACCTTGTTTCTGAACTTAAATTTGTTCATCAAAGTGTTGACTTTGCGATCAGTGGTGATTATCTTTATATATCTGTCGGTGACGGTTTTTTAATTGTTGATGTCTCTGACAAAAGTAATCCGAAGATTGTTTATCAAGATTATAGTTTTGTTGCTGTTATTGGTATTGCCGTTAAAGACAATGCAATGTACCTTGCTTCTTACTCTGGAATGTATATCCATAATGAAAATAGAGGAATTCTTGTATTTGATATTTCAAAAAAGGACCATCCTGAATTTGTAAAAAGGATAGACACAGGTGATGAAACAAAATGTGCAATTGTGTATGAAAATTATTTACTTGCTGGTAATGGTCCCTATTTTTTATATGACATTTCAGATCCGTTGAGCCCTGATTTTATAAAGAAAACGGGAATTACAGGCACTTTCTGGAATATATACGGACAAGATCTGATTGTTTCTACATATAATATTACCAATGGAACTGTTCGTTGTTACGATTTAAATGAAATTCCGGATCTTCCATTAAAATGGAGTGTCTTTAAGATTGTGAGATGTTTTGCTGAACTTGGTGAATACTTTGTTTTTGAAGAAAACGACAGGCTTAAACTTTCTTTTTTAAGAGATTTTGAAGCAAATAAAATTGTAAATGATGTTGTCTTTTTAGGGAAATATGGCTATTCTCCTTTTTATTTACAAGATGGAAACAATTTTTACAGGAATGATTCTGATAAAACCTATGCTGTTTCTGTGGTGGGAGATTCTTTTTCAGAGGTTAAGAATATTCCATTTGATAGATTTTATGTGAAAGATAATGTCTTTTACACATTTGAATACAATATAGATCATTATTTAATGAAGGTTTTTTCTTCTTCGTCAGACCTTGAAAGATTCCAGTATAGAGGAAGGATGGATACAGATTTTAAAGTGGATGTTTTCCCTGCAAATTCTTTTATTAAAGATGGTCTTCTTTTTGTTCCGGGAATAATAGAAAAAAATCTGGCGAATGGTAACATTATTTCTGGCATTGATATATTTGATGTTAGTCTGGAGGAAAACCCCATTAAAAAAAGCCTGGTGGTTTTTGACACAGGCGAAGTTGTATTTTCAGTTTGCTCAAAGGATAATTTTTTGTATGTTATCACTTTTTCTACCAGCAACAACAATATTAATCCTGAC
>JALSOA010000043.1 GCA_026986725.1 Acidobacteriota bacterium | reverse complement strand
CTTCAAAAATAATTGGTGAATGTTTTTTTAAATGTTTAATGTAATTTACAATTTCCTGGATCATTTTTGTTACTCCGTACTTTTGTAAGTTATTTTTAACCCACTTCCCTTTTCTTCATCCCATTCCCTTAAAATTAACGGGTAAAATTTGTCAGTCTTTGTTTCAACAGGTAAAAGAAAATGGCTGTTTTCAGGATTTAACAAGCATTTTTGAGGTTTATTTGATAAATTAACATCAGTTTTGATTTCTTCAATTTTAACTTTTCCTAAACCTGCATTTTTATCGGCACCAATAAAAAATATCTGACCTTTTAGAGAGTTAAAGAAGTTTTGTAATTCTGTATCTGAATTATTCACTCTAACCCATCCAATAAAGTTTTTTGCGTAAATATATTCCCTTTCATATAATGCCCCTTCAAGAGATGTGTTAGTCAATGTGTTGATGGCATTTTTTAAATCTGCCGAAATATATTTTCCTCTGTCCTCTTCTTTTATTTCTGTAAGTGGCTTGTAATCATTGTCTCCCGCATTTTTGTCGTGTATCGCAATATAGAAATTGGTTAACCTTATGGATTTTAATATCCCCTGCGCATCTTTATAGTTAATATTGTTATACACTTTTATTGCATAGAGTTTCACAAACGCATTCCACATCGTCCAGGCAGGGATAAATGTGTATGTTTCAGAGAGAATATCAAGGTTTCTTTTTGTTATTGATATTGGAGAAAGCGCTTTCAGGTGAATTTCAAAAAATACATGGTTGTTATCTGTCATAACTCACCTCTTTATTCATGTTGCATTGCTTTTGCTTTGTATCTTGCATAGATTAGCATTTTTTCAAGGATTGTCTTTGTAAGAAGTAATTTGGAGAGATCTCCGGATAAACCAATAAAACGACTTTCTATTTCTTGTTTTAGATTGCTATCTGGATTAATCTTTTCAATAAGATTAAGTTCAGCAAGAATCCTTGCAGTCTGAATTAGCATTGCTCTGTGCGGTTCTTTATCCTGAGATTTCAGCCATATCATGTAGGCGAAGGGACCATCTTCAACAAGTATCCCAAGGGCTTTTGTGATTTCGGTTTCAAAGGTGGAAGAAGAGAAATCAAATTTACAGCAATTCTTAATTGAATCTTCTATTCGTTTTTTTTCCTTAATAATTTCGTTTTTTATTTTCTTTTCATTCAACAACTCGGATTTTAATCGTGAGAGAAACCATGTTGTTAAAAGATATTTATATATTGTATCCCTTTCATCATCATTTAATATTGCATTTTCTATCTCTTCTATTTTATTTTTAATTTCTTGTTTGTATTCATTAATCTTACTTCTATCAAATTTAGCGGAGTTATTGTATTTATAGTTATCTACAGTTTCTTTTATACCTAAAGAGTCTTTCAATTCATCAAAAGTTAAATCTGAAAATTTATTCAACAAATCCATCCCATATTCAGCACATATTTTGTCAAGATTGATTTTGTTCATTGTTAGCCTCCCCGTTTAATAGAAGGATTTCTTCAAAAATATTTAAAATATCGTTTTCATTATTCACACATACTTCTTTTTGTGTTTTTACTTTGCCAACATATTCCATCCAAAGAGATTTCTTTTGTTCAAAAGCCTGCTTTTCTTTCTCTAATTTATCTTTCTCTTTCGTCAATTCTTTTTTCTTATTTTTATCCTGTTCATTTTCTATTTCTTGTTTTAGTTTGCTAATCTTTGTCTCTAATTCATTGAGATTGTTGTTCAGTTTACCAATAAAATCTTTAAGTTTTTCCCAGTATTTTTTTTCGTCAAGCCGATTATCTATAATTTCAATCTTCCCAAACCCCCTTGTTCCCATTCCGCCAATGCCAAGAGAGGAGAAAAGGTTAAATCCCTTCTCAACCGTGCCAATCACTATTTCCATTGATTCATCTTTCATGTAGTTGGCAGGATTTTCGTAAGTTACATCAAAAATGAAAACCGTCCCTCTTGGCAGGGCTTCATAGGTAAAGAGTGCACCACTTTCAGCCGCACCTGTTATGGGATTTATTGAAACGGATGTTCTTGTTTCAAGATTTGAATTTACAATGTGGTGAAAAACATCTTTTGAAACTACGCAGATGCGATTTTCTATTCTGTTTAATATCTCAATTAAATTTACAATTTCATCGGTATCTGCATCTTTTTTTAATTTCCAGTTTTCGGAATTAATAGAATCTTTTGCTTCAAGCATTATCCAGCCAAAGTTTAATATTTTTTTATTTTCATTACTTTGAGGTAAAGAATTTCTTATAGATTGAGAATACAAAAATTTGTCATTTCCTGTTGTTATAGGTTCAGATCCTGTGTTGATAAATTCATTTACAATTTCATCAGAAGTAAGCCATACTGTGCCAATCATGGTTGATACAGGGAAAAACAAAATCCTTGCATCGGAAAAATAGGCAAGTCCTGAATGGGCTTCTTTGCTGTTAATAAAGCCATAGGTTAAACATACTTGACAAATTCCACATGCTTCTTGATCTTTACCGTTTTCATCTTTGGTAGTTTTCCCTTTTGAGCAGGCAATATTCATTTCTTTATTCATTCCCTCTGATTTATAAGCAAGCCAGCTGTAGTATCTTGCATTCCCAGAAATTGTGGAACCGGGAATCTTGGGTAGATTTGTTGCAGGGTCTCTTACAATTGTGTTGTCAACTCTTCCTATTCTATATCCACCGGTTCCAACAAATACAGGTTCATTTGCAATGGCAAGGTATTTTTTTGTTTTAAAAGGTTCAGACATTTTAATCCTCCTCACTAAATTTTCTTTTTAAGATGGTATGCCACATATCCACAAAGTCAAAAAACACGCCATTCAGGATTGTGCTTTTCAAAAACTCAAAGTCTTTCTCTGTTATTTGTCCTTTTCCCGTTTCGTCTTTTATCTTTAATCTAAAGGGGTTACTTAAAATTATGTTTTCAACAAAGTCCTGAAATGTGCTATCTTCAATGGGTAGTTTGTCAGTTCTATCTATCTCCCAATGCTGCATTTTATCAATAAGCAATTCATAGGCATTTAATAATTGGGAAGGAGTCAATTTTAGTCTGGCAAGGAGCAATTCTCTAAGTCTTTCAAATTCTTCAATCTTTTTTAACCTGTAAGGTTTTGGTGATTTTTCCTCAAAAAACCAGTGTTTTCTCTCTATCCCGACATCAAGCCTTCTTGTATTGATATCAAGATAAAGAAAATCAAAGTATGATGGACAGAACTCCACCTTATCTCCCTTTTGTAGATACTTTACATGTTTTATTGTTTTCCATTCTCCATTTACAGGAATCTTCCAGCTATTGTTGTTTTGAACAACAAAGTAAGGATGAAATAAATCCTCTTTGTTGGGGTCTCCTATGGAATAAGAAAAATGGTAAGTTTCTCCATTTTCTAACTTGATTTCTTTTACTTTATTTCCAATCTTACCTTCATATAGATGACAATTCTTTTGTGAATCCATTTCCGTTATACTGCAGATTTCATGAACCACACTTTCAGAATCTTTTTGAGACATTAACCTTTTAGCCGCATCAAGAACTGCATACATGGGTGTTCTTCTGTGAAAGGCAACAAAGCCTATTTTTATAGGAAGTCTGTTTTGAACCTTATTAAAATGAATTTCGTATTGTTTTTTTATCTCATTGATTATTTCCCATGTTTTATCTTTAAGTGGGACAAAAAACATAGTATTTGAAGGTTCAAACTGGTATGGA
>JALSOA010000042.1 GCA_026986725.1 Acidobacteriota bacterium | reverse complement strand
TGTTTTAAACAGAATACTAAAAGAGGTAATTGAAAACTCAAAAACGATAATAATGGTTACGAACATGGACGGGAAAATTCTCTTTCTAAACGACCAATTTGAAAAAACCACAGGCTACAAAAAAGAAGAGGCAAAGGGGAAAAACCCTTCATTTTTAAGTGCAAAAATACTTCCACCAAAATTTTACAAAAAACTGTGGGATACAATTAAAAAAGGTGATGTGTGGACAGGGGTATTTATAAACAGGAAAAAAGACGGGACAATTTACCATGAAAATGCAACCATAACCCCTATAAAAGACAACAAGGGAAAGATAGAATACTTCTTAGCGATAAAGCATGAAATAACGGGAAGGGAAAACCTGATCGAGCAAACCACAGAAGACCTTGTGGAATACCTGCCATTTACAGTACTATTACTTGACCACACAAATAAAATCATATTCTCAAACAAAGCATCCTATTCAATGTTCAAAAAGAAAAAAAACAGCCTTATCGGTAAAGATTTTCTTAAACTTTTTAACCTCTCAAAAAAAGACAAACAAATTCCCATGGAAAAGTTTTTAAAGAAGAAGGAAATCAAAACATTAAAGGATGTTGTTGTAAAAACAAACACGGTGGCCCTGCTTTCAAACATTTACTTAATCCCGATAAAAAAACAAAATCAGCAAACAGGAAACTTTGTTTTAATTGAAGACATTACTCAAAAAGAAAAGAGCAAAACAATGAAGACACAAACGGATATTGAACAGATGAGTGTAATACTAATGGGACTTGCTCATGACTTCAACAATGAACTTGCAATAAGCCAGATGCTATTATCTTCGGCAAAAATGTACATTGAATCAAACAAAAAAGAAGCACTGGCAAAACTCAACAGGGCAATAGAGAAAATTGAAGATCTAAGCAAACTAATCTCAAGGATATTTGAAAAGATAACATCACCTGCTATTAAGACTAAAACAAACATAAACACTCTCATAAAAGAAATAATTGAGCACTTTAAAAAACAATATCCAAATGTAAACTTCATTGTAAAAGAAAAAGATAAATTTATAATTCCGGTTGACAGAGACAAGATCCACTTTACAATTTCAGAAATCATTGAAAACGGCGTTGAATCTCAGGAGTATAAGGGGAAAATTGAAATAACTATAGAAAATGCCACAATGGAGGAGCTTATACAATTACCAGTACAAGCGGGTAAATATGTGAAAATAAGCATTAAAGATTATGGTAAAGGGATAGATAGAAAACTTCTACCAATTCTTTTCACCCCGTATTTCACCACAAAAAAAAGAACAAAGGAAAAATTAACTGGTTTTAGTCTTGCGCTTTGTAATTACAATGTTAAAAAACACGGGGGGTACATTGATGTTTTTTCACAGAAAAACAAAGGAACTGAATTTTCAATATACCTTCCTTTTAAAAAATAAAATTGAAAGAAAAAGCACAAATATAGGATAATAAATTTGAATAAAAAACAAGAGGCGATTATGGAAGGAAAACAGATAGTAATTGTGGAAGACGAGGCAACATCAAGGCTTGCAATGGAAAAGGCTTTGAAAAAAAAGAACTACAATGTGATTTCATTTGAAGACAGTTTAAAAGCCCTGGATTACATAAAAACAAACCCAACATTTATTGACCTTGTAATCACAGACTTCAGAATGCCCGGAATGAACGGAATGGAATTGATAAAAGAGGTAACATCCCTTGAGTCAGATATAAGCATAATACTTGTAACCGCTTTTGGAAGTATAGAAAGCGCTGTGGAAGCAATGAAACTGGGGGCAGAGGATTACCTTGCAAAACCAATAGACATGTTTGAGTTAAGAAAAAGAGTTGAAAAGATAATCAATAACAAAAAGCTTAAAAGAGAAGTCGACAATCTCAAACAGAGGATAGACAAGTTTTACTCTTTCTCAAACATAATAGGAAAATCCCCTCAGATGAAAAACCTTTTCGAAAAGGTTTTAATGGTTGCTCCTACTGACACAACCGTTTTAATAACGGGGGAAAGCGGCACCGGAAAAGAATTAATAGCAAATGCAATACACCAGAACTCCCTTAGGAAGAACAACATATTCTTACCAATAAATTGTGCAGCGATCCCGGCGGAGATACTTGAAAGTGAACTATTTGGCCATGAAAAAGGTGCATTCACCGGTGCTGTAAACCAGAAAGTTGGGAAATTCGAACTTGCATCAAACGGCACGCTTTTTTTAGACGAAATTGGCGAAATGAGCCTTGACTTACAGGCAAAACTTTTAAGAATTATTGAGCAAAAGGAATTTATGAGAGTCGGGGGGAACAAACTTATAAAGGTTAAAACAAGAATAATCGCAGCAACAAACCAGAATCTTGAAGAGCTGGTCAAATCTGGGAAATTTAGAGAAGATCTATACTTCAGGCTAAAAGTGGTACACCTGAAAATACCCCCTTTAAGGGAGAGAAAGGGAGACATACCTCTTCTTGTTAACCACTTTTTAAAAAAATTCGGAGAATTGCACGGCAAACCGGAGATTTCAATAAGCCCCGAAGCCCTGAAAGTACTTGAACATTACAGGTGGCCGGGTAATGTAAGAGAACTGCAAAATCTTGTTGAAAGCCTGGTAATATTCTCAAACGATGACATTATCACAGCTGAAAACATACCAGATGAAATAATATCCCAATCAGATTTTAAAACAGAGATAAAAAAACCGCACATAATAGAAAACAGCGATAACATTTTAATAAAATTAGGAGAACCACTTGAAGAAATTGAAAAAAAAGTTATATTAAAAACATTAAGAATGTTCAACGGTAACAAAACGCACACTGCAAAGGCATTGAAAATAGGGCTCAGAACCCTTCATAGAAAATTAAAAGAATATGGAGAAGAGCAATGAGAAAGGTAATTGTAATTGATCCGGACAAAAAATTCTGGAAAAACATTGAAAAGGCGATTAATACAGACATATGTGAGGTATTCTTCATTGAAAGTGGGGCACATCTCATGGACAAATTGAAAAATGAATCCTTTGACCTTATAATCCTTAACCTTGAGCTTCCTGACAAAAACGGATTTGTATATTGTAATCAAATAAAAAAGAATCCTGAATTTAGAAACATCCCTCTCATAATAACATCTTCTGAAAAAACAGAGAAAGACTTTGAACAACACAAAAAACTAAAGGTGAGGGCAGAAGAGTATTTAAGAAAGCCAATCCCCCTTACAACCCTGAAAAATGTGATCAAGAAATTTCTCCCCGATATTGTACTGGAGAAAAAAGAACAAAAAATGTCAAAACCCAGTGAAGACCTGAAAGTGGAAGATTTCAATGAGGAAAACATAGACAAACTACTTGATGAAACATTTGTAGGGTTAATAGAAGAGGAAGAACCGGCAAGACCTGAAAGAAAACTGGAGAAAGATGATATTGCAAAAATACAGAATCAACTTGATTCCCTGATTGAGGAAAACATGACTTTAAAACAGCAGATTGAGGAATTGCAAAAGGGAAGCTCTGCAGAAAAAATGCTTCAGGAAGAAAAAGAAAAATTGAAAGAAGAGATCGAAAAACTAAAAATGGCATTAAATGAAAAGAAGGAAGAAAACAAGGAGTTAAATGTTCAATTGATTGCAATTCAAAAAGAAAAAGGGTTTCTTGAAAAAGAAAACAGGGAGCACCTTATGACAATAACCACAATAAAAGCAGACTACGAGGAAAAAATAAAAGCAATAGAATCAAGAATTAAACAATTAGAAAACGAAAAAACGAATATTGAGGAGGAACTTAACTCCGTAAAAACTGAGAAAAGCCATCTTGAGCAGGAGTTAATCTCATTGAAAAAAGAAAAAGAAGAAAAAGAAAACCTACTATTCTCAATTCAACA
>JALSOA010000041.1 GCA_026986725.1 Acidobacteriota bacterium | reverse complement strand
CTGGATCTCTCCAGCAGGGAGATTCCAGTGCCTTTTCATAAGCATATCTGCAATTTGAAGGGGAGAAACATTTTTAACCTTCATACGCACGGGGTCTAATATTACCCGAAATGCTCGTGGCATACCCCCAATTATGTCTATCCTTGAAACATCTTTTATCCTTTTAATTTTTTCTGCAGCCTCCACTGCAATCCTTCTCAACTGGTAATGGTCATATTTGTCACTGTAAAAAGTCAAAGCAACCTGAGGTACATCGTCTATTGAAAATTCTCTAACAAGTGGAAATGAAATTCCCGGTGGTATTTTATCGTAATTGGATTGGAGTTTTTCCATAACCTTTACGAGGGACTTTTCAGCATCTTCCCCAACATAAAACCTTACGGTTGTAAGAGAAAAATTTGGTGCTGATGTTGAGTAAACATATTCAACCCCCGGTATTTCCCACATAAGGTTTTCAACTGGAATGGTAACTTTTGTTTCAACCTGTTTTGCCGATGCACCAGGGTACATTACCATAACATCTATCATTGGAACAACGATCTGCGGCTCTTCTTCTCTGGGTGTTATTAAAACTGCAAATATCCCAGCAACAAGGGAAATTATTATAATGAGTGGAGTGAGTTTTGAGTCGATAAAGTATCTTGCAATAGAGCCTGAAACTCCGAATTTATGTTTTTTTTCCATTTTACATCTCCTCCAGTTTCACTCCGTCTGAGATCTTTGAAAGATTTTCGCATGCTATTTTCTCTCCACCTTTTAAACCTGAAAGAACCTCATATTTATCACCAAACTTTTTCCCGAGGCGAACGAGGATTAATTTAGCCCTGTTTTTTTCGTCAACAGTGTAAACTATGGTTAATTCCCCTCTGTTTACAACACAGGATTCCGGTATTAGAACCCTCTGTTTTGGAGTGGAATTAAAATAGGCAACTCCATACATTCCTGCTTTAAGGCTTTTCTGATATGGGATTGAAATTCTTACAGTAAAAGTATGGGTGAGGAAATCTGATCCACCTGAAATTTCCGTGATCCTGCCTTTAAATTCTTTGTTTAAAGAATCAATTTTTATTGTGACCTCGTCTCCTAATTTTATGTATTGGGCATCTGATTCTCCAATTGTGCACTCGAATCTGAGATCTTTTGGGTCAATTATTCTGAAAAGAGGCCTTCCGGGGGCTGCAAAATCACCAATATTTACCATTCTTTCCACTATGATTGCGTCAAAAGGAGCAATAACTTCGGAGTATTTCAAATATGCTTTAGCCTCATTAACAGCACCTTCTGCCATCTCCACTGCTCCCTTTGCTTTGTTGTATTGAAACTCCATCTGTTCAAGTTCAACTTTCGAGCAGGCATTTCTTTTGTACAGTTCTTTAAACCTTTTGTAATTGTTTTCTGCAATTGTCAGTGCGGCCTGTGCCTGGGCAAGTGCCCCTTTTGCCTGTTGCAATTTAGACTTTATATCGGAAGAATCAATTGTTAATAAAGATTGTCCCTTTTTTACGAATTGCCCTGATTTAACTTTTATATTTAATATGGTCCCTATTGATTTTGCCATTATGTAAGCATCTTTTATCGAAGATATCTGACCGGGTGCTTCAATTAGTTCTGAGGATACAACCCTTTCTGCTTTAACAAACCTTGTTTTAACAGGAGGCAATTTTTTTAATTCTCCAAGATCATTTCTGTTGCAACCAATATAGGGGATGGTAAGTATCAGTAAAAGTGGAATAAACTTTCTCATTTTATCTCCTCCCTGTCTATTTTTCCTGTCATAAATTTTAGATTTTCTTCCGCTTTTAGGTAATCAAAAAGAGCCTGCAATTTTTGCGTTGATGCCTGTAAATATTGAGTGTCTGCATCAAGAAGGTCGGTTGTCTTTTCAACACCCTTTTTGTACCTTTCCTCTCTTAATTTTAGGTTTTCTTTTGCCTGTTTTTCTGCAATCACTGCGACTTTATACCTTTTTTTTGCCTCTAAAAATTTATAGTATGCCTGTTTTACCTGAAGGTATATACCTTCCCTCATTTGTTTTAAGTATTTCGAATATGACCTGTACTTTTCTTCAGCTCGAAGAACCCTATTTTTTGTTTTAAATCCATTGAAAATGTTAAATTTAGCCACGGCCATTATTTTAAACGAATCACCATCTGTACCCAGAAACTGATTATCATGATAGTTAAGTTCACCAATCAAAAACAGTCTTGGTTTGTACTCGCTTTTTTCAATAAAAATATTGTGTTCTGCTGCATCAACCTTGAGACTCAACTCTTTATAATCAGGTCTTTCTTGTATTGCTTCTTCAAGTAATTTTTCAATATTGTAATCTTTGTCAACATATTTGAAATCATTGACGAATTCAAATTCTCTGTCCTGGTTCACGCCTATCACATTGTTAAAGTAAGCCTTTGCAAGTTTATAATTGTTTTCTGCTGTAATCTTTTTTTGTTTAACATCGGCAAGAAAAACCTTTGCCTGTAATAGGTCCGCCTCCATAATAAACCCTGTGTCATAATATGCCTGAGCCTGCTTTACATGTGCTTCAACAGTTTTAACCACCCTGTTCATCAGTTCAACATATTTTCTGGCAAGGAGGACATTTAGATAAGCAGTTTTAGTTTTAAATATAACCTCCTGTTTTGCCCTTCTGTATTTTTCCTCACCGGCCTTTGCCATTTTTTCACCGGCCTTTATCCCGTGTTTTATTTTTCCACCCATGTAAAGTGGTTGCACAACCTGCAGTTGAGTTATGCAGTCGTTTATTGGAGAAGGGTGGTTTGGATCATTCATCATTAAATCCATGAGGGAAAAGTTTTCCTGAGAAAGTGAGAGGGCAAATGTTTCCATGGGATTATTCGTTCTCATAACTATTTCATTCAGGTTGACCTGGGGCAATCTATATCCCTTTGCCTCCTTTTCCATTGTTTTGCTGGCATTCTTTTCATGTTCCACGGCTTTTAAATAGGGAGAGTTTTCAAGGGCTATTTTTATTGCCTTTTGTAGGGTGATCTTTTCAACTGGCTTTATTTCTTTTCCCAGAACTGTAAAGGCAAGTATTATTAGAAAAATCAACTTTATTTTTTTCATACAGCTCCCTCCATTTTTTTATCCTTTTTATTTGATTATGTATTTTACCAAATGTTACAAATTATTTTTTAAAGATAATTTTGTACAATTTTTTTGTTATAATTCATATAAAGGAAACTTCGGGAGAAGAAAGGAGTTTTATGCAAAAGGTAAGGCTTTATCTTCTGGATAGTACAATAATTGATGGGATTGTAGAGGATAGGGGAATAGCCAATTTAAGGCTCATTGATCTCTTAAACACCACAGCAAATAAAAGAAAAGTGGGAACATCAATATTTCTTTCAATAAGAGAGGGAGTGCAGATGATATTTGTGAAGAAACAAGGTGAACTGGATGAAGAAACTGATAGCCTGATTTTTGCGGAAGAAGAGGAGGAAGAAGAGGTCCCTCTTGATTTTATTCTGGATGAGACTTTGCAACTTGAGAAAACTTTAAACCTTGACCAGATTGAATACACTGTCAACTTAAGTCAGATACTCTTTGCCCATTCCATGTCTGAGTTTAAGGGAAACAAAGAAGAAAGAAAAAGGGCTTTAAAGAATCTGGTTCCAGTACATATAGACATAATTACATTAAATAACTATCATATATCTGGAAACTTAATGGTTCCTGCAATAAGCAAAGGGGATTTACCCAAGGACATTCATGTGGGAAAGTCTTTTGTGGTGTTAAGTGATGTTAAGTTGAGATACATCCCGTCAAAGAGGAATTACTATCGTTATCACGATCATCTTATAGTTAATACTCAATTGATTAAGGCCTTATATTAAATTATAATTTAGTTGAAAGCTTTGGAGGTGAATATGCCATATATTGAGGACATAATTGCAAGGGAGATACTTGATTCAAGGGGTAATCCCACTGTAGAGGTTGATGTTTTACTTGAAAGTGGTATTACAGGAAGAGCAGCAGTGCCATCAGGGGCTTCCACTGGAACGAAAGAGGCTGTTGAATTAAGAGATGGAGATGATAACAGGTTTTCTGGAAAGGGTGTTTTAAAGGCTGTTCAGAATGTGGAAGAGGTTATTGCCCCTGAATTAATAGGAATAGATTGCAGGGAACAGGTTTTAATTGATCAGCTGATGATAGAACTTGACGGTACAAAAAACAAAAGCAGGCTTGGAGCAAATGCAATTTTAGGTGTTTCACTTGCAGTTGCAAAGGCTGCAGCAGCGTACAGTGATCTTCCCCTATTTAAATATCTTGGCGGTAACCAGGCAAGGCTTTTGCCAGTACCTATGATGAATATTTTAAACGGTGGAGTACATGCCGACAACAGGGTTGATATTCAGGAGTTTATGATTGTGCCTGCAGGAGCCCCTTCCTTTTCTGAGGCATTAAGGTACGGTTCAGAGGTTTTTCACACATTGAAAAAGGTTTTAAAAGAAAGAGGTTATTCCACTGCGGTAGGAGATGAGGGTGGTTTTGCTCCTGACTTAAAATCAAACGAAGAGGCTCTGGAATTAATTGTAGAGGCCATAGGAAAAGCAAAATACAGGGCAGGCGAAGATATTTTTATAGCACTGGATCCTGCTGCAAGTGAGTTTTTTAAGGAAGATGGAAAGTACCACCTTAATTCAACGGGGAATGTTTACTCTTCTTCAGAGATGATATCTCTGTACGAAGAGTGGGTTTCTAAATACCCCATAATTTCTATTGAAGATGGTCTTGCAGAATCTGATTGGGAGGGGTGGAGAGAGTTGACTGAAAGACTGGGGGGTAAAATACAACTTGTTGGAGATGATATTTTTGTTACCAACCCTGAAATATTGAAAGAGGGTATTGAAAATGGTATTGCAAATTCTATACTGATTAAATTAAATCAGATAGGAACATTGACCGAGACAGTTGATACCATCAGGCTTGCAAAGATGAGCGGGTACACTACTGTCGTCTCTCATAGATCAGGAGAAACAGAGGATACCACCATTGCCGATTTTTCAGTTGCTTTTGAAACAGGGCAAATAAAAACTGGTTCACTTTCGAGAACCGATAGACTTGCCAAGTACAATCAACTTTTGAGAATAGAAGAAATTTTAGGTGAAGATGGGATATATGCGGGAAAAATGGCATTTAAAAAATAATAGTTATGATTAAGAGGAAAAAAAAATCCTTAAAAATAAAACTTCTATTCGTTTTTGTGTATACATGTGGGGTGATTTTATTTCTCTACCTTAATAGGTTTGGTTATAGAACATTGCAGCAAATGAGAAAAAAGGAAAAAAAACTGGCAAGGATCAAACACAAACTTGAATTAAAAGAGGAATCATTAAAAAGGGAATTGAGGTTGCAGGATACCTCTTCTCCCTTTTTTATTGAGATGATTGCAAGGGAAAAATTGAGAATGGCTAAAAAAGATGAATATATTTACTTTATTGTTCATCACGGAAAAAATGAGAAAAAGCAATGAAAGTTAAAGGTTTAAAATCAACATTTTTAACAGGAATACTTGTAATCACCCCTGCTTTTGTAAGTATTTTTATTATAATTGTTTTATTTAAAAAAATAGATAGTGTTGTTTCACCTTTTGTTGTTAACCTTCTTCAAAAATACTTCCTAAATTTAAGCCTTCCTCATTTTGCCATAACAGTTATTTCTGTTGTTTTTCTCTTTATTTTTATACTTCTTATAGGTCTTATTGCTGAAAATTTCATTGGAAAGAAACTTATAAAACTGATGGACAAATTATTATCTTCCACTCCTCTTGTAAAAGGTATCTACATTGCGATGAAGCAGTTGCTTGATGCTTTTCGTTTCTCAAATGAAAATCGATTTAATAAGGTTGTTTTTGTAGAGTATCCTAAAAAAGACATGTGGGTTATTGGATTAACCACTTCCTCTTTATGCAATGATCTTAGCTGTTATTTTCGGGAAAAGGATATGATCAATGTTTTTATTCCCACAACTCCCAATCCTACATCTGGTTACCTCGTAGTTGTAAAAAAATCAGAGGTTGTAGAAACACAATTAACCATAGAAGAAGCAATAAAATATGTTGTATCAGGTGGTATTATTCAACCGGAAAGGTGTTTAAATGATTGATGGGAAGCTTAATTCTTCAGATAAAAAGGGTAGTATATTTTTGGGGTTTTTTCTGGTTTTCTTTTTCATTGTTATTTCAGTTTTTTTTCTGAGATTTTTTAAAACTGTTGAAGATTTCTCTGCAAAACACACCTATGATAGAGCAAAGACTATTAAAAAAAAGGTTGAAATACTTTATAAGGACACAGAGATGTTCCTTTTTTATAATAAACATCTGATTGAAGACGAATTGAACAGATGTATGTTAGATAACAAAATGGTTAAAATCGAATTTAACGAAAAATACATAACAACCAGACACAACCTTGTGTCTAATTACCATTATGTTGTTAAAAAAAGAAATATTAGCAGCAATGTTTCAGGCACTTACATGAATAGAAATGAATTATTGACTGACGATGTAAAAAACATAACTGTTTTAAGCGAATCATTAAATCCAATCTGGGCAAAGTTTTACAAAAATTACCCTTTTGTTATTATAAATTATGTGGATAGAACAGGTTTTTACAGAGAATTCCCGTTTAGAAAACTTGAGCCAAAATCTGTAGGTTATTACTGTGAGCCAAGGAACTATCCTTATTATTCGGAGGCCATAGCATCAGATAGAAACAGGGTGTTTATCACAAAGCCATACGAAGTAAATGGTAATATGTACTTTGCTTTTGCCATTCCTGTCTATCAAAAAGATTCCTTTAGAAGCCTGGTTAGTGTGGTTTTTTCCTTTCAAAGAACATCTGATTTTTTTGAAAAAGAGGCAAATCTCAACAGTGATAACTGGAATTTAATTCTATTCAATAAAAAAGGAGATGTGTTATATTACTCATTTGCAGATAGAAAAAATAATGTAATAAATTGGTCAAACCTTAATGATCTTATAAGTCAGCAAAAAACCATGTTGTTAAAAAATATTAAACTTTACCCTATATTGAACAAAAAAGAAGTTGTAAATTTAGTTAATTCTTTTTTAACACACTCAATCAAAACTAAAATGGTAACAGTAAAAAGTAATGTTTTTATCATTTCTAAATTAGGCAAAAGTGATTTTTATCTTTTTCTTTTTAAAAACAAAAATAACAGTTTTCTGGAGAGTGTTGTTGAAAATTTGAGAATATTATTTCTTTTAACTATACTTTTTGTGGTTGTTGTCATTGCTGTTGCGTTTAAATTTTCTTCAAATTCTTTTTGCAAATCTCCAATGTTAATTGAAATAGCAACAAACATAATAGGTGAAAAAAAATTATCAGGTTATTTGAAAAAATTTAAAAAACAGGATTTAACCCTTGAAATGCTGGGAAGTTTAATAATAAGAGAATACGAAAAATTAAAAAAAGAATATGATCTGTTATTCTCATTGTTAAACACCGTGAATATGGGAGTTATGGTTATTGAGATAGAAACTCTCCATATTCTCTTTACAAATAAATGGTTCAGACAGTTTTTCCTTGATGCCAATTCTTTTGAATTGTTGCCTGAAGATATTAGAGAAATGATACAGGCGTTTAAAGTCTCTAATGATTCACGGTTTAACAAAATAATACGACTTTATGAAAGACATTATCGCATTTCAGGTGAAAAAATTGAGATTGAAAATAAATCTAAAAGGCAGAATCTCGTTGTTTTAACAGTTGTAAATGCCGATGATATGAATAAGTTACTTGTTGAAAATGGTGAGTTAAAACTAAAAATTGAAGAGGTGAGCAGGGACCTTGAATTTTTTAAAAAATCATTTGAAAACTTAAACACAAAATTAATACAGAGTGATAAATTTGCAGTTTTTGGGGAGATGATTCAGGGAATAGTTCACAATTTAAACAATCCTATGATGATTGTTACATCAAGATTATCAATGGTAAAATCTATAATTGAAGGAATGCAGGATTCTCTTGACAGAAAAAGATTGCTAAAGCATATTGCTAATATAATTGAATCTGTAAAAAAGATGAATGAAATTATTGAATCAGTTTTAAACAAGGCAAGAATGACTGTTGAAAAAGATGAAAAACTTGTTAATGTTAACTCTTTGATAAAGAGTGAACTTGAATTTTTTAATGCTGACCTCTTCTTTAAACATAAGGTAAAGAAAAACATTGAATTGCAGAACCCTATTCCTTTTGTAAGAATAAGCCAATCCGACTTTTCTCAGGTTTTACATAATCTTATAAAAAACTCGCTTGACGCTCTAAAATCATCCCCTGATCCTGAATTGACAATAAAATCTTACAGAGAGGGAAATAGTGTTGTTGTTGAGGTTGTTGATAATGGACCGGGTATTCCCGAAAATATTAAGGACAGAATCTTTGAACAGTATTTTACAACTAAGGGCAGCCAGGGAACCGGCATAGGTTTGTACAATGCAAGAAAGATAATAGAGGAATATGAAGGTCAGCTGATATTAGGCGAATCCGAAGTGGGAGCGCGCTTTTTAATAGTGTTACCTGCAATTGGAGAAGAATAAGTGGTAAAAAGTGTAATAAAAAAAATAGGAATATTTGATTCGGGAGCGGGAGGATTAACTGTACTTAAAAAACTAAGAAGTGGGTTAAAAGGTGTTGACTTTTGCTATCTTGGTGATACTGCAAGGCTTCCGTACGGCACAAAATCATCTGAAACTATAATAAATTATACAATTCAAAACACAAAATTTTTAATTAAAAAGGGGGTAGATGTTCTAATAATTGCGTGTAATACTGCATCTGCTTATTCCATAGAGGTTTTAAAAGAGAAATTTGAGATTCCTCTTTTTGGTGTTATAAAACCAGGGGCAAATAAAGCAGTGAAAAAAACCCGAAACAAAAAAATAGGGGTAATAGGTACAAGGGCAACCATACTTTCAAACTCTTATACAGAAGAGATATTGAAGATTTGCAATGATTGTGAGGTTTTTTCCAATCCAGCCCCATTACTTGTTCCCCTTGTTGAAGAGGGGTTGATTGAGGGTGAAATTGCTGAGAAAGTGGTGACAATGTACCTGAAGCCGTTGCTGGAAAAGGCGATTGATACACTTATATTGGGTTGTACTCATTATCCCGTTATGAAAAAAACAATTGCAAAAATTGCTGGAGAAAGGATTTGCCTTGTTGATTCGGCAACGCCAATACTTGAAACCTTGAAGAGAAATTTTGTTTTCCCTGAAAAGAAAGAAAACAGAACCGAAATTTATGTTACGGATTACCCTGAAAACTTCGGGAAGTTAAGTGAAAGGTTTTTAGAAGGAAACTTTGATAAAATTGAGCACATAGACATTGGAAAGATAAGGTAAGGAGAATATCATGAGAAACGATGGTAGAAAAAATAATGAATTGAGAAGGGTGGAGATTATTCCTGATTTTTTGGAACACCCTCTCGGTTCGTGTTTAATATCTTTCGGGAAAACAAAGGTAATATGTAGTGCCACAGTTGATGACAGGGTTCCACCATTTCTTCATGGCAGTGGGGAAGGGTGGGTTACCGCAGAGTATGGTATGTTACCAGGTTCAACTCACACAAGAAACCAGAGAGAGGCTATAAGAGGAAAGCAATCTGGAAGAACTGTTGAGATACAAAGGTTAATAGGGCGGTCTTTAAGGGCTGTTGTTGATAGGCAATTATTGGGAGAAAAAACTGTTTTAATTGATTGTGATGTAATCCAGGCTGATGGTGGAACAAGAACTGCCTCAATAACAGGTTCATTTGTTGCCATGGTAATTGCCCTGAAAAAACTAATAAAGGAAGGAGAATTAAAACGAAACCCCGTAATTGAAAATGTTGCTGCAATCTCTGTAGGAAAGGTGAATGGAGAACTTATGGTTGATCTTGATTACTCTGAAGACTCTAATGCAGAGGTTGACATGAACCTTGTTGCAACAGAGATGGAGAAGATCATAGAAATACAGGGCACAGCGGAGAAGTACCCGTTTCCGAGAAGAGAACTTGATTTGATGTTGCAACTTGCTTTTAATGGAATAAAACAATTGATTAAAATTCAAAATGAAATTTTAAAAAACCATGAGTAAAAAAATAAAGGTTCTTTTTGCCACAACAAACGAAGGAAAATTAAAGGAGGTAAAAGAGATAGCCAGAGAAGAAGATTTTGAGATTATTGGTTTAAGTGAAGTTGGTCTTGGAAAAGTTACAGTAATGGAAGATGGAAAAACATTTTTAGAGAATGCAAGAAAAAAAGCAATTGAGTTTTCCCTGAAGGTACACCTTCCTGTGGTTGCAGATGACTCTGGTCTGGAAATAGATGCCCTTAACGGAGAACCGGGTGTTCACTCGGCAAGATACCTTGGAGAAACTTTAAGTTTTGAAGATAAATGTAAGATAATACTAAAAAAAATGGGAAATACCTCTGATAATTTGAGAACAGCAAGGTTTATTTGTTTTGCTTGTTATGCAAGAGAAGGCAATATTATTCACTGTGCAAAAGGGGTGCTTGAGGGGAAAATTTCAACTTCGTTGAAAGGCAACAACGGGTTTGGTTATGACCCTATTTTCTATTATCCCCCTTTCAAAAAGACCCTTGCGCAAATGGAGTTAGAAGAGAAAAACAGAATAAGCCATAGAACTGAAGCATTTAAACAGTTATTTTTCACCATAAAAAGATATAACAAAAAGTTTAATACTTAAAGATCATATAATTAAATTTGTTTTTTAAACCAAAACTTAAAGGTTTGTATTACGAATTTTTCCTGAAATCTCTCATAAATTCAACCAGTTTTTCAACTCCTTCATACGGAAAAGCATTGTAAATAGATGCCCTTATCCCGCCAACACTTCTGTGTCCCTTTAAACCGATCAGATCTCTTTCTGCAGCCTTTTCAACAAACCTTTTTTCAAGTTCCTCACTGGGTAACCTGAATGTAACATTCATTAATGATCTTGAGTCCTTTTCTGCAGTGCCTCTATAAAAGTCACTCATATCATCTATTGTAGAGTAGAGTAGTTCAGCCTTCTTTCTATTTAATTTTTCCACATTTTTCAGTCCTCCCATTTCATCCTTTATCCACTTTAAAACAAGGTGAACAACATAAACTGCGAAAACAGAAGGGGTGTTAAATAGAGAATCTTTTTCAACATGTGTTTTATAGTTTAAAAGGGTTGGTAATTTTTTGTTTTCAGTTCTTTTGACAAGATCATCTCTAATAATAACAAGGGTAGTGCCGGCAGGGCCTAAATTCTTTTGCGCACCTGCGTAGATCAAAGCAAATTTTTTAAAGTCAAGATTTCTGTTTAATATATCAGAAGACATGTCGGCCACAAGGGGAACATCCCCGGTATCTGGGAAAAAATGGTACTCGGTTCCGTAAATAGTGTTATTTGTTGTTATGTGAAGATAACTTGCGCTTGAATCACAGGGTATTTCCTTTGGAATATAGGTGAAATTTTTGTCTTCAGAAGATGCAACCACTTTCGTGTTGTTTTCATCTATAATTTTGCTTTCTTTTATTGCTTTTTTGGACCATGCTCCGGTATTCACATAAAGTGCTGGTTTACTTTCTAACATAAGGTTTAAAGGTATCATGTGGAATTGAAGAGAAGCACCGCCCTGAAGAAATAGCACATGATAGTTATCATCAAGGTTCATTATCTCTTTAATGTCTTTCTGTGCTTCTTTTATGACTTTATCGAACTCAATGGCACGGTGGGAAATTTCAAGTATAGATATGCCAAGATTGTTAAACTCAAGCACATTTTTTGATGCTTTCTCAATTACAGAAAAAGGTAATGTGGCTGGTCCTGCATAGAAATTGTAAACTCTTTTAACCATATTTTCCTCCTAAAAAAAGTGAAGTTTATAATTACCTTCTCATTAAATCTATATCATAGGAAAATGTTTAAGTAAAGAACCAATACTTTTTAAAAGAACTCAAAAAAATATAAGTTGAACTTTTTTGCAAAAACATGATAAATGAAATCAGGCATCGTGCCTTTAAACACAAAATGGCAAGATTTTTTATCTTTTTCAACCACTAATTTGCCAAAATATATAGAAGAATGAGCAATGAATTTTGGTTTACATAATATATGTTATATGAAGTTAAATAAAACCTGTTTTTAAATATCTTTTGCTTTGTTTTTGCTTCTTTTTTACTAAAGTGATTAGTTTGTTTGATGATTTTCGATTAAAAACAGAAAATGTTTTTTAATAAAATAAACAATGCTCTGTTAAAATATATATCTGATGGATAAGAATAAAAAAATACTTGAAAGATACATTTTAAAAAAAATTTATATAGCATTTTTAGGTGCAGAATTTATATACTCTTTTGTTTTTTTCATTCAGAATCTTTTTTTTCTATCTTCATTGATTATTGAAAAAAATGCTCCATTAAAAGAAAGTTTAAAATTGATAATTTATATGCTTCCCAAAATATTTTCTTCAACACTCCCTTTTGCAGCAATTTTTGCTTCTCTTTTTGTCACTTTTGAGTTGGCTTCTTCATCTGAATTGATAGCAATAAATGCTTCCGGGATATCTTTAAAGCACCAGACCAGACCTTTTCTAAAGGCATCTATTTTTATAACCTTTATATATTTTTTATTCCTTTTTTACATAGTTCCTATTGCGAAGGAAAAAAGAGACAGAGTTATTAACAGAATTAACATAAAATCTGTGATTTATGCTATTAATTCAGGGGAATTCAACAGGTTGACAAACAGATTTTACCTTTTTTCTGAAATGGTCAGGAAAAATGTTTTTAAAAACACCATTGGCTTTAACTATAATAACTTCAATAATTTTGAGATCATATATAGCAAAAAAGCAAGATTGATTATGGATGAAAAAAATCTTGCACTTTCTCTATTTTTTTATGGGGGAAAAGCCTATGTTTTTAAAAATGATAAAAAGGAAACTCTATCTGTTCTAAAGTTTAAGAAAAAAGCAATAAGTGTAAAATTAAATGTTGAAAATTTCAGGAAAAGGGTTTCATATAAAAATAGGGTTGATAAGTTGGGTTTAATTAAATTTGTTAATTTACTTAAAAATAAAGATAAAACTGCAATGTCCCTTCTCGTTAAAAGACTGTCTTTGTTGTTTTTTGTTTTTGTTTCATTTTTTCTCGGATTCTATCTTGGTTTTTCCCTGAAAAGGGGAAGTGTTATTTCCGGTGCTGTTATTTACAGTTTTTTTATTTCTTTTTCTTACATTTTTCTATTAAATGTTTTTGTTAATCTATTTAATAGGCACCCTGCCCTATCCTTAACTCTTGTTTTTTTCCTTCTGTTTTCCACAATATATTTTACTTTTTTTAACAGGGAGAGAATTGAAAAACCCCTTAGGATTAAAGAAAAAATTTCAATAAAAGATAAAATGAAAAATTCTTTTTCGCATATTAAGATGTGGTTTGAAACAAATGTTTTAAAAGAAATGGAAGAAAATGCTATTTTTTCACTTAAATTGCCGGTACTTTTAAAATATATAATTTTTAATTTCCTGAGGTTCTTTTTTGTGTTTTTCATTATTCTGCAGGGGGTATATCTTTTAACTGTTACTTTAAAAATTATGTTTAATTTATTGAAATATAAGGCTAATATATCCTATGGGCTTAAATATATTCTTTTTTCAACCCTTGCTACTTATCCTCTCTTAATTCCTTTTGCTTTTCTTATGTCTGCTTTGTTTTTCTTTATTTATCTGGATGTTAAGAACGAATTAATAGCAATGAAATCCTCTGGCATCAGTATATTTTCCATTGTTACTCCTGTGGTCTATCTTTCATTGATTATTTCCGTTTTTCTTCTGTTTTTTACAACCGTATTCTCTCCCCTTTCAAGAAAGAAATCTACCGAAATTTATCTAAAGATAAACAAAAAGAAAATGAATACTTTTGTTTACAAATTAAGGTTAAAGAATATGTCTGTTATCAGAAGTTTTAAAAATCCTGCTGGCTTTTATTGGTGTGATTATTATGATTTTGAAAGGGGTGAGTTTAGAAATTTTATTAGTGTTGATTTTGATTTGAAATCTGGAAAATTGAAATCTTTATACAGAGCAACTCTAATCAAAGTTATTAACAATTCTTTTTTTGAGGATAACAATACTTTTTTTGCTTTGAAAGGGAATGATTATGTATCAAAACATGCAAAAAAGCCTGTAATCTGGGACAATGTCTCTTTTTTCAAAACAATTGAACCTGTTGCTGACGAACTTACTCAATCAGAGTTAAGGGATTTTATTTCAAGAAAAAAAGCAATTGGAATAAAGCCTTATAAATACATTACAAATTATTATTACAGATTCTCCTCAGCATTTTCCCCTTTTGTATTACTTCTCATAGGGTTACCCTTTGCTTTAATAAGTGAAGGAAGAAAAAAAACACCTGTTTCAGGGATAGTGCTTTCAATGTTTTTGATTATCCTTTATTATGCTTTAACTTCTTTCTTTCTAAGTCTTGGTGCAAAACACTATCTCCCTTCGTTTCTCGCAGCATGGATTATAAATGTCTTCTTTTTGTTTTCTGGAATTTTCTTTTTTACAAAAATAAAAACCTGAATTGTGGTTAAATCTATTTGATGTATCGTTTAAATTTCTTTCCCTGTCTTATCAAAGGAGTGTTTTCTTGAAAGAACTCTTTATCAAGGGTGTTAAGTGTCTCTTTTGCCTCTTTAGAAGTTTCATAAATACCATAACAGATTATAAAACACTCTTTTCCATTGAACTTCAGTGGTACAAAAAATATTTTTTCTTTTTCAGGAAGAAGTTTTATTGCTTTATCAAGGGTTTCGTTCTGGCATGCAAGTTCGAGTTGTATAGTGTATTTTTCAGGGTTTGCGATAAGTTTGTTCTTCGTATTGTCAATAAACTCTGTGTAATTTGCGGTTTTTCCACTTTTTAGAGAAGTTTTTGCAATGTTTTTTGTGGTTGCCTCTTCTTTGTAGACAGGTTTTTCTTCATAAACAACTGTTGCAGTTATCCCTTTAATTTCTTTTTCTTTTTTTTCCCTGATTTCAT
>JALSOA010000040.1 GCA_026986725.1 Acidobacteriota bacterium | reverse complement strand
ATTCAATTTAACCTCCAAAAACCCTGTTAGTTTATTTTATCAAAAAGAGAAGGTTAATTAAACAACATTAAGTATTTGACCTTTTTAAAAAGTAAGGTGAAGTGCCAACATCATTTAAAGCAGGAGAAAAACCTGCCTGCCTAATTATTTTGAAAACAGACTTTAATGAATCCTCAACAGGTCGGTGTAAATCCGGTTTATTCTGATAGAGAACATAGTCTTTTTTTACATTCAAAGGTGTAATATCAGGCATTATCACATTTGCCCCGGCAAGTAAGCCCTTCACCCTTCCATCCTCCATCAAAGCATCAAGTGCAGTGGTTGAGGCAATGTTGATGTTTTTAAGAACAATCCTTGTTACCGCCATAACTTTCAATGAATTAAAGCCAATAAAATCTTTCCCTTTTTCAAAATACTCTTTGTAAGTCTTCCCGAAGGGGGTATCAGGGTGAAGAATATAGGGTCCCATACCTATCATGTCCATCCCAGAGTTTTTAAAAAAAAGAATATCATTAGCAAGGTGGGAAATGGTTTGAAAGGGCACACCAATAAGAATTCCAGTTCCGGTCTGATATCCTATCTTCTTTAAAGCATAAAGGCAGTTTATTCTGTCTGAAAAAGAGTGATCATAAGGATGCAACTTTCTGTACAGGGTACTGTCAGATGTTTCAATCCTTAATAGATATCTCTCAGCCCCGGCGTAAAACCATCTTTTGTAAACATCCAGATCCTGTTCACCAAACGAAAGGGTGAGGGCCACAAAAGGGAACCTTTTTTTTATCCTCTTTACTGTGTCTTCAACAAAAAAAACAAAATCTTCTGACCTGACTTCACCACCCTGTAAAACAACAGAATAAATCCCCTTTTCAACAGCAAACTCAACACACTTTATTATCTCTTCAACGGTAATCCTATAACGCTTTATCCTTTTATTCCCCCTTCTAATCCCACAATAAAAGCAATTTTTGTCACAAATATTTGAAACCTCAACTATAGCCCTTAAATAAACAGAAGAGCCAAACACCTTTTCTTTTATCTTTTTAGCAATATCAAAAATACTTTCAGCCGTCGGGACAGGTAAAGATAACATCTCCTCGATCTCTTTTTGTGAAAAATATCTCATTTTTTGCCTCACACAAAAAAACCGCCTTTTAAAAGGCGGTTTCATCGTCTATCAACTATTGCAAAGGAACCTTATCTCCCTCTCCACCTGTTTTTTCTTTATTTTCATCAGCAGGTTGCTCTCCTGACTCTTCCTGTGCCATCAATTCCTGATACTGTTCCTCTGTCAGGAAATTACCATCCTTTATGTAATACTTCGGATATTTCATTCCCCACTTTCCTGGAGCTGCATGCCCTATAAAGAGATATGTGTCCTTTTTGGAATACCCTTCGTACTTCTGACCGAATTTATCTTTTAAAGGTATATAATCAATTAACCCTTCTTTAATTAAGATGTTATCCGATGTTGCAATCTCATCCCAGCTTGAAAATTCTGGGTAGTAACCGTGGTCAAGGTTATACTGGTCAAAAGCTTCTGCAACCTTCTTCAATTGCTGCCTTGAAGCAATCCACCTCGCTTTGTTAACACTGTTTAAATATTTTGGTACCGCAATAGACCCTATAAGGAGAATGATTGTAATGGCAATCAACATCTCCAGAAGTGAAAAACCTTTTTCTTTCATAGCCACCTCTTAATAAAGTATTTTCGTTCCTTAATAACTATATAATAGCATACAACTATATTCAAGTGAAAAGAGATAAGAGTTTTCCTTTCTTTTAGGCAAATTTTTTATTGACATTTTTTCACGACTATATTATTATCTCAACCTGCAAGTGTTATCTTGTTTTCTTTGGAAACTTTTGACCCCGTAGCTCAGCAGGTAGAGCATCTGCCTTTTAAGCAGAGGGTCGCTGGTTCGAGACCAGCCGGGGTCACCATTTTTTGCGTCCCCATCGTCTAGCCCGGCCTAGGACACCGCCCTTTCACGGCGGCGACAGGGGTTCAAATCCCCTTGGGGACGCCATTTTTTTATCTGCAGGGAAATCCCACACTATTCTTTGAATAAGATCTGTTTATCAAACTATTTGCAATACCACATCCTTCTCGTCCAGGGTAAGCCCGCTCTCCCATTTTTTGGTTTTGCAAGAAGTGTCTGATATAACCCTATCTTATTCACAGTAAACTGATAAGAGCTTGCCGCAAGGTAAAGCCTCCAAACACGATACCTCTCTTTACCTGCCTCTTTAATGCATTTATCCTCATTTTCCTCCAGGTTTTTAACCCATAATGCAGTTGTCTTTGCATAATGCTCCCTTAAATCCTCAACATCCCTTATCTCAAACCCCGCATCCTCAGAAAACACAGAGATTAAGGAGATAGGCAAAAGCTCCCCATCCGGGAAAACATACTTTTGAATAAACTCTGATCTGGGTTTCCCAAAATCTCTCTTATTTAAGGTTATCCCATGATTAAGAAACAACCCTCCCTCTTTTAAAAGATTGTAAGCGTGTTTCATATAAAGCGGATAATTTTTCTCACCAACATGCTCAAACATGCCGACAGAAACTATTTTGTCAAATCTCTCCGATTCGTCCAGATCCCTGTAATCCATCAACTCTATTTTACATCTGTCTTCAAGCCCCTCTCTTTTTATCCACTCTTTCGCATATTCATACTGATTTTTGCTTAAAGTTATACCCATTGAATAAACACCGTAATTTTTCGCTGCATATATTATCAATCCGCCCCAGCCAGCACCAATATCAAGCAGTTTTTCCCCTTTTTTAAGATACAGTTTCTTGCAGATATAATCCATTTTTTGTACCTGGGCAGTGTCAATGTCCTCATCCCCCTTTTCAAAATAGGCACATGAGTACTGTAAATTTCCATCAAGAAACAGTTTATAAAATTCATTTGAAACATCGTAATGGTAGGATATGGCCTGAGCATCCCTCTCCTTGCTGTGCTTTTCACCCTTTAATCTTGCATGCATCTTTTCATAAGAGATGTCCCTGGACGGCAATTTCCGTAAGAGGTTAAAGAGAGAAGCCTTTTCTATTATGCTTAAGTTTTTTTCCAAAAGGTACTCAGCCATTGGGAAAATACCATAAATGTCCCCTTCAATATCTATGTCACCATAAATGTAACTCTCGGCAAGAGACAATTCTGAAGGGGTTAAAAACATCTCTCTCAAAGACCATGGGAATTTTATTTTTATTATCGTTTTTTCTACGCTTCCCAGAGCCTTTTCTCCGTTCCAGAGAATAAAAACAGGGCAATTATCAAACCCATCAAAAAGTTTAAAAAGGAATTCCTTTGCTATTTTCAAGTATGTAAGTTCTCTATCACCCATAATCCCCTCCTTCATACCATTTACAAGTGTCTTAGAAAAATATGAACCGCACCTGTTTTTTATTATACAACTTAAAAAAAAACAAAAGTAAAGTTATAATAAAATAAAGAGGAATTATGAAACTTGTGGAAAAGATAAAGTATCAGGTGCCCATAAAAAGTGTTTTAAGCAAACTTAACATAAGAAAGGGAGCGAATGGATATATATGTCCGTTTCACAATGATCGGGAAGGAACATTGAAGATTTCAGAGACCGAGAATAGATTTGAATGTGAACGATGTGGTGCAACTGGAGATCAAATAGAGATCACCAAAAAAATAAAAGGGATTTCTTTTGAAAAAGCGATTGAATTTCTTGCAAGAGAGTTTGAAATTAAAGAGGATGAAACAGAAAACATGCTCTCAGAATGGCTGTCCAACAGGGATAAAAAACCCACTCTGGAAAACATTTTCGGAAAAGAAACAGAAGGCAAGGTAAGCAAACACGACTCCAAAATATACACATACATCATAAACAACAATCAACTGCACCATATACATAGAACATTCCTGTACAAAAAGGGGTTCCATGATGACCTAATAAAAGCAATAGGTTTTGTTTCAATAGAAAAACCTCATCTTTTTGTTGAAAAGCTGAAAGAAAAATTTGGCATTGAAGCACTTGACAATGCAGGATTACTAAACAGAAAACGAGAGTTTGTTTTTCAGAAAAACAACTTAATAATCCCGTTCTTTGAAGAGGGAAGCATTGCATTTCTTGCTGGATGGGATATAGCAGGTGGTAAGAATGAATTTACATTCCCACATCACAAAGGGATAAAAACTTTTATTCCTGTCATCGAAACAAAAGAAAATATTTTCATAACGGGCGACTTCAAAGCATGCTTTGCTTTCTTGAAAAACGGGTGTTTTTCAATAATACCATCTCAAAACAACATGGAAGCGCTTTTAAAATTCAAAAATAAAAAAATATTTGTTTGCGGAGAAAAAAACGAAATGGGTAATCAATTTGTAAGAAAGGTTATAAAATTCCTTTCAGAACATGGTATAAATTACATAATAGGTGGTTTTGAACATTGCTTTGAAGACTACTTTGATTTCATCTTAAAGAAAAAAAGTTAACAAAAAACTTGTCTCCGGGACATTTTCTCCTATAATCAATAAGCAATTTTAAAGAAAGGTAAAGCGGTGTACACATTTGAAAACCTGATAAAGGTAAAAAAACCAGGTCAATATATTGGCGGAGAATTAAATATAATCAAGAAAAATCCGCAGGGAAAACTTCGTATCGCCATTGCATTCCCGGACCTTTACGAAATAGGCATGTCCTACACCGGTCTCCACATACTTTACGACCTTATAAACAGAGAAAAAGAACTGTACGCAGAAAGGGTATTTGCCCCCTGGATTGACTTTGAAAACATCTTAAGAAAAAACAACATACCTCTTTGTTCAATTGAAACAAAAACACCTCTTTCCAAATTTGACATTATAGGCTTCACCTTCCAGTACGAACTGACCTATACCAATTTCCTCAACATGCTTGAACTCTCAAACATTGCCATCCATGCAAAAAACAGGAATGAACTGCCTATTATAATTGCCGGTGGCCCATGCGTCTTTAACCCGGAACCAATAGCGCCATTTATTGATGCCTTTTACCTTGGAGAGGCCGAAACAAAATTGCCAGAGATTTTGAAAGGGATATTTGAGCTGAAAAAAAGCGGGACAAACAGAGATGAAGTACTTGAATTCCTCTATCAATTTCCGTTTATTTACATCCCTTCAAAAGCAACTTATGTTAAAACCGAACACTTTATCATTCCTGAATACCCAAAACCTCTGAAAAGATACTATCAAAAATGGTTCAAAAAAGAGCAATTCCCTGACAAAACGGTGCAACCAAATGTGGAGGTGGTATATGACAGGGTCACACTTGAAATCTCAAGGGGATGCGACGAGGGCTGCAGGTTCTGCCAGGCGGGTTTTATTTACAGACCGCAGAGAGAAAGAGACCCCTTACATTTAATAAATCAGGCTGATAATCTTTTAAAAAACACGGGACAGGACGAAATCTCTTTGGCATCTTTAAGTGCAGCAAACTACCCTGGTATAGAACTTTTAATTGAAAAGTTCATAAAAAAATACAGGGATAAAAGAATATCCATATCCCTTCCATCTTTAAGGGCTGACAGGTACAAAGAAGAGTTTGCATTGTTTATAAAAGAGGGGAGAAAAACTGGATTCACAATCGCTCCAGAGGCAGGAACGGATAGGTTAAGAAAAATTATAAATAAAAACCTCAACGAAGATGAGATAATCAATGCCACAAAGATTGCATTTGAAAACGGATGGGACCACATAAAGTTCTATTTTATGATAGGCCTGCCATTTGAAAACGAAAAAGACCTTATTGAAATTGTAAAACTGTGCGAAAAGGCACTTATTTTCTCCAAAAATGGATATGTAATACTATCTGCTTCAACCTTTGTACCAAAACCACATACACCCTTTCAATGGCACAGGCAGATCACACTTGAAGAGATTTACCAGAAACAGAATTTAATAAAAAACAATGTTAAATCAAAAAGAATAAAATACAGATTTCATCAACCTGAAACATCAATAATCGAGGGAATAATATCAAGAGGGGACAGAAAAATTGCAAATGTCATATACAGAGCATTTAAAAAGGGAGCAAGATTTGATGGATGGAGCGATACATTCAACTTCCGGATATGGCAAACCGCCATAAAAGAAAGTGGGATAAACACAGACAAATACCATATCAATCTCCCGGAGAATATCCCCCTTCCATGGGACTTTATAGATACGGAAGTAAAAAAAGACTTCTTAATTGAAGAATACCAGAAAGCCAAAAAGGGAATTCCCACTCTAATGTGTGAGGACATAAGATCCTGCAACAGGTGTGGGACATGCAAAGGATTATATCTGAAAGAACGGTTTGAAAAAAAGAGGGAATTTTTCTTAAAGCTACAAAAAGAAGTGGAAACAGAAAGAAAAACAAAAAAAGAATCCAATCAACAAAAAAGGATAACTTACCTTATGGTATTTTCAAAAAAAGGCACGGCAAAGTACCTATCTCACCTTGATCTTGTCAGAATATTCCAGAGGGGATTAAGAATAAGTAACCTTCCCATCTCATTTACCAGGGGGTTCACTCCAAGGCCTGTAATAACATTCTCCCCTGCCCTTGAACTTGGTGTTGAAGGCGAAAACGAGATGATGATAGTTGAATTAACGGAAAAAGTAAAACCTGAAGAAATAGTAACCACCCTAAACAGGGGGTTGCCTGAAGGAATAAAGGTAAAATCAGCAAAAAAAATACCTTTTGAAATGAGAAAAATGCTCTCAAAAGATTGCACTCTGATATACATTATCCAATCAAAAAACCCTGTTTCAATACAACAGGACTGGCAACACAAAACCTTTGTCAAAAAAAGCAAAAAAGGAGAAAAAAGAGTAAAACTGGGAGATTACATCAAGGGCATAGAAAAACTATCAAGCAATACCTTTAAACTCTCTGTGGTCTTCTCCACAAGCAGAGGAAGTTTGAAAATAATCGAAACAGCACCACTTATTTTTAAAAACCTTAACCTCAACGATGTTATAATAAAAAGACAGAAAATAGATTATGGAGAGAAATGAACAGAGAGATACTCGTAAACTCAACAAGTCAGGAAACCAGGATCGCAATCATTGAAAACAACAAACTTGTTGAGGTTTTTGTCGAAAGAAGGTTTAACAAAGGGATTGTGGGCAACATTTATAAAGGGAAAGTGACAAAAGTATTGCCGGGGATGCAATCTGCCTTTGTAAACATAGGATTGGACAGAGATGCTTTTTTGTATGTTGGAGATATTTCGGAAAACCTGCTGAACATTGAAGAATTCATTGAAGAAGAAAACATAGAACAGGACGGAGAAGACGAAAAAAACCCTTCCCATAGTGAGGTTCACATAGAAGACCTTTTGAGAGAGGGACAGGAGATACTTGTTCAAATAGCAAAGGAACCGATAGGGACAAAAGGCCCAAGAATAACCGCTCACATAAGCCTTCCTGGAAGATACCTTGTTTACATGCCCACCATATCACATATAGGAGTTTCGAGGAAAATAGAAGATGAAGAAGAACGGGAAAGGTTGAAACAGATAATGGAAGAAATAAAAAAAGGTACTGGAGGGTACATTGTAAGAACAGCGGCAGAGGGAATGGATAAAGAAGCACTAAAACAGGATGTCGAACTTTTACAGAGAATATGGAAAGAGATAATCCAGAAAACAGAAAATTCAAAAGCACCAAAACTCATATACGAGGAACTTGGATTGCTTGAGAAAGTAATAAGGGATTACTTTACAGAAGAAACAACACTTCTGCTTATAGACAACGAAACAGCGTACCAGCAGGCAATACAATTTTTAGATAAGATAAATTCAAGATGGATAAACAGGGTAAAACTTTACACAAAAAAACAGCCAATCTTTGAACTGTATGACATTGAAAGCCAGATTGAAGGGGCACTACGCTCAAAGGTATGGCTTAAATCAGGGGGGTACATTGTAATAAATCAGACAGAGGCGCTTGTATCAATTGATGTAAACACCGGAAGGTATATCGGCAAACACTCACTGGAAGAAACGGTTTTTAAAACAAACAAAGAGGCTGTATCAGAGATCGTAAGGCAGATAAGGTTGAGAAATCTGGGCGGAATAATAGTTGTTGACTTCATTGATATGGAAGAGGAAGAGCACAGGAAAGAGGTTCTGGAACTGCTTGAAAATGAACTAAAAAGGGACAAATCAAGAACAAACATACTTACAATTGACGAAATAGGGCTTGTCGCAATAACAAGAAAAAGGGTAAAACAATCCCTTGAAAGGGAATTGACACAGGTTTGCCCATATTGCAGAGGTACAGGCAGGGTTAAATCAATCCCCACAATAATACTTGAAATTCAAAGAGAGATAATAAATCGAATAGTCATAAATTACGACAGAGATATAACAATAAGGGTTCATCCTTACATAGGGGAATACCTGAAAAACGATAATTACTTTATTGTCAAAGAATTAACAGAATACTTTAATGTAAGGATAAATGTGAAGGAAGACCCGAACCTTCACTTGGAGGAGTACGATATTGTCTTCAATTAAAGAGAAATTCTCAATTGCACTTGGAAGTGGTGGTGCAAGGGGACTTGCCCACATAGGGATTTTAAAAACACTTAAAAAAAACGGGATCAAAATCGAGGCAATCGCAGGAACATCAATGGGTGCAATAATTGGAGCATTTTATGCTGCAAATAAAATTGAAGAGGCAGAAAAGTATTACAGAAATCTCAAAGTAACCGATGTAATATTCAATTTTGACCCTATATTCCCCACCTCCGGCCTTATAAACGGGAAAAAGGTAATTCAAATGCTGAAGGATGTTATAGGAGACATCTATGTTTTTGACACTGAAATCCCCTTTTACCCCGTTGCAACAGACCTTGATACAGGAGAATGGGTTGTTTTACAGGACTGTAAACTGTGGGAGGCATTGAGAGCATCAATATCAATCCCCGGCCTGTTCAAGCCATTTAAAATAAAAGACAGGTACTATGTTGACGGTGGGATAACAAACCCTGTCCCTGTAAATGTTTTAAAAGAAAGGCATAAAGACAGCAAAACAATTGCAGTAAATCTTAACCTTAAACCGACAGATTACAAAAGGGCATGGATAAAAGAAACAGACAATGAAACAGGCTTTCTACTTCACAAATTCCCGAGATTAAAAAACCTTGCGAACAAAATTGGGATAAACGGAAGAAACAAAAGGGCAAAAGACCCCAACATACTTCATGTTTTAAACAGGACATTCCATATAGTTCAATACGAGCTTGCCTGGAGAAGCCTTGAATTTGACAAACCCGATTACCTGTTAACACCCACCTTAAATGATGTTGTATTCATTGAATTTCACAAAGCAGAAAAATCAATATCAGAAGGTGAAAGGGTTGCAAAAGAGTTTATTGAAAAAATAAAAAATTAACAGGGGTCAAGGAAAATATCCCTGTTTGCAATATCTGTAAGTTTCAAAATCTCAACCTTTTTCCCCTTTTTCTCAAAAATTCTCTTTCTCCAATCAAGTTTGGAGAAAGGCTCAACGAAAAGCCTTAACTCATAGGCATACCTTAAAACATTTTCAGTCGGCTCCTCTTTATAAAACACAAAGCCGGTTAAACAATTGTTTCTTTCAAGAAATCTCTTAACACTGTCAAGGTCGTAAATACCAACCCTCTCTCCGTAAAAAAGGAAAACTGTATCCCTGCTTTCAGCATCCTTAAACATCCTTCTATAAACAAGGGAAGACTCGCAACCACAGTAATCCTGCCTGTAAAGGTTCAACCGTTTCCCCTCTTCAACAGATCTTTTAAACCCGTCATTCTTTTTAAAATTTGAAGGCAAATAGTTAACCCCATACCTTTCTGCAATCTTTTCCCCCAACTCATTTATCCTTTCAAAATCCTTGTGGGGAGAAACCGTGAGCACTGTTGCAAAAACATCGCACCCCATTTCCTTTGCCTTCCTTGCACTATCTTCAAGCCTCATGGCAATGCAGAAGTCGCATCTTGCTGACTTTTCAGGCAAATAGTAAAGTTTCTCAGCCCTTTTCACAAAATCCTGAAAATTGTACTCTCCCACCACCAGCTTATATCCCTTTAGCTTCGCAACCCTCTCCATTTCGGATTTTCTCTTTTCATACTCCTCTTTCGGGAAGATATTGGGATTGTAAAAATAGCAGATCACTTCGTAATCTTCTGAAAGTTTTTCCGGAATATAAACCCCGTCAGGGGCACAACAAATGTGAAGCAAAAGTCTCTTTCTCATAACAGAAAGATTATAGCATAAATAGATACCCGGTATTAGTAGGTGTTAGGTTTTAGATGCTGGTTTTAACTACGGAAATATATCTATTTAAATTTAGTTGTTAGGCTCCAGTCCCACACCATGTTCCATAAGTTTAAAGCCACCCCATTTCTGACATAGCACATTAACAAATTGTCAATTACCACAAAAATTTTCATCGTGGTGCAGGGCGAATTATGGATTGATGGAGATTTTTCCCTTTTTAAATTCACAATTAAAAAATTTTTCCTGCATGTTCTGGAAAAAACACTACCAGAACCTTTTACCCATTACCAAATAGTGATACTATGGCCTTTTTTTGAATATTACTCTTTCAAACATTGGTAGATAAGGTGTCCAGTCAGGGTGGTCTGATTGTAAATCAGAATCTATAGCATTCTTCATTGCATTCATCTTTGCATCCAGATTATCTATTGTGGAAACAAGTAATGCCTCCGGAGTTTTAGGTCTTTTTGGGGATCCAAACTCCAGTTCACCATGGTGGGAAAGTATTATGTGTTGAATGTGCAGTTTATACTCCTCAGGGAAATCGGTTATTTCTTTCATTTTATCTGAAATAAACTCGTACTCAATTGCAATGTGACCTAAAAGCCTCCCCTTTGTGGTGTAATTGAACTCTCTTTCATAGGATAACTCCCAGAGTTTACCTAAATCGTGAAATAGAATACCGGTGTAAACAATATCTTTGTTTACATAGGGGTAAATATCCATAACATTCTTTGCAAGTTTTAAAAGAGATAAAACATGTTCAAGATAACCCCCTCTGTAGGCATGGTGAAGTGATTTGGCAGCAGGTGCTTTTAGCATCATTGGTTTCAATTCCGGGTCCCTGTAAACTCTGAAAACAAGTTCTTTTATCTTTTCATCCATTATCTCTCTCTCAACAAACTCAACAATAGCCCGGTACAATGTCTCAGCAGGGATACTGGATGTGGGAAAGTAAATATCCGAATTTTTGATATCTCTGTCACTTACCTTTTCTATTTTTGAGACAACTGCCTGCAGATTGTTGTTGTAAATCTGCACCCTGAACCTGACCCTGACAAAATCCCCAGGTTTTAGATTATCAATAACCCCCTCAATTCTATCCCACATCATGCCCATTATCTCTCCACTCATATCTGCAAACTTCATTAAAAGGTAATGGCCACCGTTTTTTTTGTCTCTCAAACCAATGAGTTTTAAGAGATATATGCCTTCTACCTTTGATTCAGGCTTTAAGTCTTTAATAAATATGTGATCATCCATCAATTCTCTCCTCTTTTAACACCTCATAATAGTTCAACTCATCACCCTTTTTTACGGGCCTATTTGGTATGGCTTTAATCTTTATAGTCAATTTCCTTTTCCTCAAAGGGAATATAATAACATCACCTTCCTTAACATCCTTCCCCGGTTTTGCCATCTGACCATTCAGAAAAACTCTTCCTGATTTTATCAGCTCCTGGGCAAGAGTTCTTCTTTTTATTATAAGAACCTTTTTCAAAAAAAGGTCAATCCTCATTTTAACTCTTCCGGCTTTACATCTATCCTAACATAATAAATACTCTTTAATTTTTTCAAAAACTCGTTTATTTTGTCCTGAACAAGTGGTTGTCTAAGTTTGTTCTCAATTTTGCTTTTCACTTTTTCAAACGGCAATGGTTCTGGCTCTTTTTTTTCTATTAATTTTATTATGTGTATTGAATCACTCAATTCAACAAGAGTGACATCTCCCACATTCAGGGAAATGGCTGCCTTTTCAATTGCAGGGTTTAAATCTCCAAGTTTTAAATTTTTTAATTCACCATTCAATTCTTTAGAACTTGCTTCAGAGTAAAGGGATACAGCAGTTGAAAAATCTATTTTCCCGGTTTTAATATCACTTAAAATTGACCTTGCCCTTTGCTCAACAAACTGCTTTGTGGAAGGTTCAAAGTATAGTACTATTTCTTGAATTGAATAGGTAAACGGGGTTTGAAATTCTTTTATGTGATCATCGTAATACGCTCTCATTTCTGCCTCATCAATCACTATCTTATTGATAACAAACTGTTGAATTACAGTTCTTGCAATGTATTGGGTTTTTTGAGTTTTCTTAAACTCTTCAAGTGTCATCCCCATTTGTTGCATCAGGATATCGTTAAATTGCTCTTCCGTTTCAATGTTGTTCTGCTTCATCAACCCCCTAATAAAATCGTTCATCATTTCATCACTTATGGTTATCCCTTCCTGAGAAGCCTTTTCAAGTAACAACAATTCATTAAGTTTATCCTCAATCACCTGTTTTTTCAGTTCTTTAAGTCTCTTTGCAAGTTCCTCTCCTGCATATTTTCTGTAAAGTTCAGAAGAACGAACCTGATATATCTTTTCAAGTTCATGCAATGTAACTGCACGATTGTTTACAATTATTGCGATCTTATCTATCACTTTAGCATCTAACGACAGGAAGCATAAAATAAATACGATTAAAATAAACTTTCTCATTTCGCCTCCGAAAAATACACTGGGAAAACTCCATTGTACCTGAAAATCAATATATTTGAGGGATAAACCATTACCCTGTACTTTTTGTTTATCTGTTTAAGTACTTTTTCTTCAACCTTTGAGTATTTCTTCATTTCAATTTTATTGTAAATCATATCTTTTACCTCTTCAAATTTTAGTTTTCTTGCCGGGATAACCTTTTTAAGCCAGAACATATTGTAATCCTCATTGGTGCCTATTTTTATTTTTATCACCTTTGATACTCTCCCCACTCTCAATTTTTTTAAAACCTTCAAAAATTCCTCTGGAATTTCATCATCATTGTAACAGTTTGATTCCACATCTATATCTCTGTACCTGAATCTTACAAAGTTCTCATCCCTCTTCTTTCTAACTATCCACTTTCTTGCGTCTTCCATAAGGTCCTTATACTTGCTGTGAAACCTGCTAAAACAATAGGTTTTTTTCTTAATAAAATCCTCACTTTTGTTTTCATAGTAATCCTTAATTTCTCTGTCAGACACTCTAACATATTCAGAAATAAGATAATTTTTAAATATTTCATCGTCAAGTTCAAGAATAATAAAGAAAACAAAGTATCTTTTATGTTTCAGGTCAAGGCTATTGTAATACCTTTCCAATTTGTGAAACTTAATATACTCTGCAATGTCATCACTTTTTGGCAAAAGATTCTTTTCTTTCAGGTAAAGGTATATCATTCTCCTTTTTATGTAATCATCAAGTATTCTTGAAAGTATGAACTGATCCTTTTTTTCAAGTATATCTCTATAATTTAACTGCACAAAAAACAAAAATTCATTCCTGAAAACATAGTAATCGTCTATTGTTGCAATCACATTGTCAGGAACAGGAGAATGAGATGTTTTCTTCCCACATCCTGCCCCCGAAATAAACAATGTAATTATTAAAAGAAAGTAAAAAACCCTCTTCATGTTACTATTTTGCAATCACTATACTCGCTGTTGACCTCAACTCCTCAATCTTCTTATTAAGAAGATCTCTGAAATAAGCCTGTAAAACCATGTTTTTCTCTGAATCACTTAATTTTTCAAATGGTTTTGGTGCCGGTTTTACTCTGTTTTTAAGGTAAATTATGTGATACCCAAATCTTGTTTTTACAACATCGCTTACTTCCCCTGGTTTCATCTTTTTCAATGCCTCTTCAAACTCAGGGATCATTCTTCCAAGGTTAAATTTACCAAGGTATCCACCCCTTGGTGCAGAAGGGCCTTCAGAGTACTCTTTTGCAACCTTCTCAAAAGGCACTCCCTTTTTCAACAGGGATTTTATCATAGCCAGTTTCTTTTTAGCCTGATTTTCATTTATGGCATCTGACTTTTTGGTATTGAATATCCTTGCATCTTTTTTCGGGGTAACAAGTATGTGATAGGCTTCAAACTGCTCTTTTCCTCCAAAAAGATCACTGTGAGAATTATAAAAAGCCTTTAAAGCCTTTTCATCCGGCTTGTAATTCCTGAACAGATACTTGTAGTACTGTTCCAGAAGCAAGGAATCTTCATCCATCTCTCTTTTTACCAAAAATTCAGGCTTTTTATCAAGATGAAGCCTCCTTGCCTCCTGCACAAGCAATTTCTGTACCGTCAACTGATCAATAAGTTTTTTCTTTCCATCCTCTCCCTGAAACTGCTTCTTTGCCTTTTCAGGAAGGGTTTCAACAAGAAGATTATACTTATCTTCCGTTAACTTATACCCGTTTATATTGGCAATTACCTTTCCTCCCCCTTCATAATACCTGCCCTCCTTTCTGCAGGACAGATTGAATAAAAATAAGATAATTATCAAAAAAATTGAACCGAATTTCCTCATACCACTCTCCCAAAAAGTTTATCCTTTTAATTATGACAGAAAGGAAAGGAAAAAAAAAGCCATTAAACATCCTTAAGAGGGCATAAGTTACAAACAGGAGATGTTTTTTTGCAATAATCTTTTCCGATAGACACCAGCCCGGCATGAAATTCATTGTAAAAAGAAACATTTTTATAAATAGTATTTTCAACACAATTTCTTAATTGGTCATATTCAACATCCTCGTTACATATACCATGCCTCGAGAAAACCCTTTTTGTGTAAGCATCAACAACAAAAACAGGTTTGTTCCCTGCATAAAGAAGAATTGAATCCGCAGTTTCTTTTCCTATCCCCCATATAGACAACAACTTTTTTCTAAGATCCTCCACATTTCCAGAATTAAAAAATTCATTCAATGAACAACCGTAATTTTCTTTTAAAAAAACACAGAAAGCCTTCAATTTTTTTGCTTTTTGATTGAAATAACCAGAAGGTTTTATAAGGTTTGCTATAAATTTTTCTCGCTCTTCAGCAATAGTTCTGCAATCAAGAATTTTCGCTTTTTTCAAATTTTGAATGGCCTTTTCAACATTCTTCCATGAGGTATTCTGTGTTAAAATTGCCCCAACACATACCTCAAAGGTATTGTCTGCCGGCCACCAGTTTAGCGGACCATAAAAGTTGTACAATCTTTTCCTGATCTCTTCAATCTTTTTGGTGTTTTTGCAATTCATAGCCAGAATAAGAAACAAAAGATGAAATTTCCTGTGAGAGTGAGATAAATTCCTTTATATTCAGAGATTGAAATCCATCGGATAGGGCTTTTTCTGGGTTCGGGTGAGTTTCAACAATAATGCCATCAGAGCCTGCGGCTATCGCAGCAAGGGACAATCTTCTTACAAGAGATCTTTTCCCTGTGCCATGGCTTGGGTCAACAATAACAGGAAGAAAGGTTTTTTGTTTTAAGAAAGCAACTGCATTTAAGTCAAGTATATTTCTAAATTCAGGGTCAAAAGAGCGTATCCCTCTTTCACAGAGAATTACATTTTCATTGCCTTCGTTTAATATATACTCGGCGGCATTCAAAAACTCTTTTACAGTTGCAGCCATTCCCCTCTTTAACAAAACAGGCTTATCCGTTTTCCCCACTTCCTTTAAAAGTTCAAAAGAACTCATATTCCTTGAGCCGATCTGAAAACAATCTGCGTATTTGTAAACAATCTCCACATACTTCGTATCAGTAACCTCAGATACAAACGGTATTCCAAGATACTCACTTACTTCTTTTAAAATTTTCAGTCCATCTTCTCCAAGCCCCTGAAATGAATATGGAGATGTACGCGGTTTAAAAGCACCACCTCGCAAAAGGTTTACCGGGGTTTTTTTAAGGTAATCTGCTATTTTAAAAAGGAGTTCTCTTGATTCAACCGCACAGGGACCTGCGCAGAACAAGAAATGTCCCCCACCAACCTTTGTCCCTGAAATATCAACTATTTTTGTCGGCCTCTTCTGTTCAACTTTAAGCACACCTGCCACCTCAATGTTTTTGCAAAATAAAATTATATCACCTAACAGGGTGTTTTAAAATGAGTTAATCAATACTCTTTAATATAAACCTCTTTATCAACTCTATATCCGGATGGAAATCAAGTTCCTGCCAATCCGAGTGTTGTATTTCAACAGTTTCAATCCTGAACCCCTCTTCAGTAAGTCTGTTAAAAACTTCAAGCCAGAATTTATTTAGATATGCCTCATCCCTTAAAAGATCAACCATTGCATTCACAAATAAGCCCCTTGCCCTTTCTCCCCTGACAATCGCAAATCCTACAGATTCTGCATCTGTTTCTTCTATGGGAATTTCCTTGCTTACCCTTACCACATTACGATTTTCATCCAGTTTAACTTTCATATCATCATCATCGTAATTTTCTTTGTGATCAATGGTTATTGCTATAAGATCACCCTCCCTTTCCAATTGAGAAAATATCCTGTTAAACACCCCATTTCTGTAAATGTTATCTCCATTGGTAATTGCAAAATCCTCCTGTTCCATTAAACATGTTGCAGTCCAGAGAGAAACAAGGTTGTTGGAAATGTTATACAGAGGATTGAAAATATAATCAACAGGGAAAATCTCTTTAAATTCCTCAATTTTTTTTTCAACCATATCACTTCTGTACCCTGTAATTACAGTAACCCTATCAATATACTTACAATTTACAGCCTCATGCAATTGCCTTTCAAGCATGGTGCTTCCGTCTTCAAGTTTAAGAAGCGATTTTGGAGTCTCTTTGGTCAATGGCCAGAGCCTTGAGCCCTTTCCAGCAGCAAGAATTATTAATCTCATATTAAACTCCCTCTATTTTTTTTCTGTACCATAATTCGATATTCAAAAGCATCCATAATTTTAAACCAAGGGAATAATCCATTTTCAACTCATCTCCCCTTAAACAGGATAATATGTTTTTACAGTTAAATATCCCCCTCTCCATTGTTTTTCTATCCGAAAACACCTCTATAGCCTTATCCCTGAACTCTCCACCAAGCCATTTAAATACGGGGACAGGAAACCCCATTTTTTTTCTGAACACCACACTCTCTGGCAAAGTATCCTTAAAAGCCTTTTTCAAAATGTACTTTGGTACATCCAACACTTCGCTTATCTGAGAAGAATTGTAAACACCGGCAAGCAATCTGTGAAACTCAGACTTCCACCTCAATTTAAAATCAACAGGCAAAGCAGCAGAGAATTCAACCAGGTTATGATCAAGGAAAGGAACCCTTCCCTCAATTGAGTTTGCCATGGTTGTTGCATCAAGCCTCAGAAGCAATCCCTGAATATGCACTTTCCGAAAAAAAGCCATAATCTTACTGTACATATCTCCTTCACAGGCATAAAAGATCTTTCTCAGGTTTGCGTTTAAGGGTTTATCGTACTCAACAGTTTTCAAAAACTCCACAGTTAAAAACCTTTCTTTATCATGGCGAGAGAGATACCAGTACTGGTTCAAAAAAAACTCAAACTCATCTTTAAAATCAACTCTTCCATACTTCTTTATAAAATTTTCTTTTAACATTTTAAAGGCATTTAAACTTTTTAAGTCTTCATCAACACCTTTTAAAAACTGCATTCTAAAAAAATCAAAAGGGCTTCTAAAAATCCTTCCATAGCCACCAAAAACCTCGTCTGCCCCCTCCCCCGAAAGTACCACTTTTATTATCCCTTTCATCTTTGAGGTCATTTCAAAGAGAGCAGGCTCATTAACCACTCCTAAAGGGGCATCCCTCACCTCAATCATCCTTTCAAGGTTTTTAAAATAATCCTCATAAGACAACATAATTTCGTTATGTTCAGTATTACAAAGAGAGGCTATCTCCCTTGCATAACTAAACTCATTGTAACCTTCTTCCTTAAACCCAATAGAAAAAGTATTTATCTTTCCCTTTTTACTCATAAGGTAAACTATTATTGAAGAATCAAGCCCACCACTTAGAAAAGCTCCCACAGGTACATCGGCTATCATACGATAATCAACAGAGAGGGAAAGAAGATCTTTGATCTTCTGAACATAAAAATTCTCTTCCCGTTTATCACCTTCACATTGACCTTCTTCCCAGTATTTTTTAACATTTATTCTTTCATTTACAAGGTCTATTTCAAGCAACCTTCCAGGTTCAAGGGTTTTTATCTCTTTAAAGTAAGTGAGATCAAGTACCGGATACCTGAAAGAGAGGTAAGACGACAGGGCAGAATAATCAACATTTAACTCCATATTATTCAAATTTGCATACTCAACAATAGCCTTCAATTCAGAGGCAAAAACAATCTTACCGTTCAATTCTGCATAATACAGAGGTTTTATGCCAATCCTGTCCCTTACAAGAAAAACTCTGCCCCTATTTTTGTCGTAAACTGCAAAGGCAAACATACCATTAAATTTGTTCAAGCATTTAATACCGTATTCTAAAAAACTGTATAAAACAACCTCTGTATCAGACTTTGTCCTAAAACAAATACCGTTCAATTCCTGCTTCAGATCTTTGAAGTTATAGACTTCCCCGTTGAAAACAATAACCCCCCTTTTATCCGCCGAAATAAAAGGCTGGTTTGCCAGAGATGAGAGGTCAAGAATACTTAACCTTCTATGTCCCAATGCGACATTGCTATCAACATAGACCCCACCGCTATCAGGTCCCCTATGGGAGAGAAGATCTGTTATCCTTTTTATATCCTCATAACTCTCAACACTTTTGTTTTTAACATTTACAACGCCAAAGATCCCACACATCTCAAACACTCCTGTTCAGTCTGATAACACCATAAATTCGTGTGCCAAGTACGATTACCTGACTTAAAACGGTTAACCATGCAACACCATACACATTAAAGAAAGGAACAAAAACAAACAACAGAACTATGTGAATAACAGATGCTATTATAACACTATTATTGGCAAGCCTATCATCTCCAAATGCGGCAAGGTAAGGATAGCCCAGAAGAACAGCCGGAACCATTAAAATTCCTGTTAAAGACATTATTTTTAAAACACGGAAAGAAAGAACGAGATTTTTCCCGTAAACCAGATTGATTATCTGAGGGGCAAAAAGGAAAACAAGAGAGAAAAGAATTGTATTTGCAGAAACAATGAGTTTAAAAATGAAACCGAAAAATTTTTTATTCCTTCTCTTTGCCATGTAAGGATAAATAGCGTTAACAAAGGGTTGATAAAGTGATGTTGCAGCAAAAATCAGTTTCTCGGCTGCAGAGTACAAACCAGCCATTGCATTGCCCATAACAATGCCCACAACAAAGGTATTTGCATGGGTGTATAGGGAAACCGAGACCCTTGACAGAAAAAAGTGAAATGTTTTTTTAAAATAGTAAAAGATGGATCTAAAATCCGGGAAAAAAAACTTTATTTTAAAAACAATAAAAACCACAAACATCCCGCATATCCCGCTTAAAAGAGCACTCACACCATAAAAAAAAGCAACAAGTATATATTGAGTGTCTCCCTTTACAAACAAAAAAACCAGTAAAGTGTAAAGTGATTTTCCCGCCAGATCAATGATAGTTATATACTTCATCCTTTCAACACCCTGAAAGAAATAGATGGGGAAAATAGCGATTCCTGGCACATATAGAAAACACAAAAGATAAAATATTCTGTTTATAGAAAACCTTGGAACAAAAAAAACAAGTAATAAAAGTATCAAAAAAGACAGCAACACCAGTAAAAGTTTGATCACAAGAACAGAATTGAATATCTCTTCAAGTTTCTCCCTGTTATCCCTGTGAAGAGAAACCTCCTTTACTGCACTTAACCCAAAACCAAAATCTACAACAACGGCGAAGATCATTATTAAAGCTTGAGAAAAAACAATTAAGCCAAACCTCTCAACAGAAAGGACTCTCATCAAATAAGGGTATGTTAAAAACGGTAAAAGATAGTTTGCCCCCTTCAAAAAGAAAAGAGAGATAAAATTAAAAAAAACCCTTTTTATCTCGCTATCTCTCAAAAAACCTGAAATCTCTTGCAACATACAACATCCTTTTGAATATTTTAGAATAATAAAAGCAATGAAAAAACCAAAATGTTTTAAATTACACTTAACTATTATAAAATTGAGAATATGAAATTAAGTGTGTTTGCAAAAGAGATAATTAAAATTCCCTTTTATCTTCTGGGCGATGTTATATACCTTCTGTGCAGTATTATTCCTAAAAAGAAAAACCTCTGGTTAATAGGCTCATGGCTTGGAGAAAAGTTCAATGACAATTCAAGACATTTTTATGAATATTTAATACAAAAAAAAGAAAAAAACATTGAATTTTACTGGATAACAAAAAACAAAGAAATCTTTAATCATCTTAGAGAAAAGGGTTTGCCAGTAACTATGATGTTTAGTATTAGAGGATTATGGCTTACCATAAGGGCAAAGGTTGTTATAATGTCAAGCAATTTAAAAGATATATCTTTTAGATGCCTGTTAACTAAAGACAAATTAAAGGTTCAATTGTGGCATGGAATACCTGTAAAAAAAATAGGGTTCGATTCAGAAATAGGGCTCGGCCTGACAGCACACAGGGTTTTAAAAATACTATTCCCCTTCTACTATAAATACCGTTATGACCTGTTCCCCGTAACATCTAAAACCATGCAGAACAGGATTTCAAGTGCATTTAAAATTGGGAAAGAACAATTACCAATATTAGGCTCTCCAAGAACAGACATTTTTTTCAACAAAAACAACCAAGAAAAAGCAAAACAGATTCAAATTCTCTATGTTCCAACATTCAGAAGACAGGGACAATCATCAACCCCTTACTATTTACCAGACCACAAAGCACTTGAACTGATAGAAAAAACAATGAAAGAGATAAATGGTATTTTTAAAATAAAACTTCATTTTTTAGATGAAAAATTTATTAAAGGTTTAGATTTAAAAAGATACAAAAGAATAAAACTAATAGATGCAGACCCCCTATATGACTTACAAAGAGAATTGGTAAACACGAATATTTTGATCACAGATTACTCAAGCGTCATATTTGACTTTCTCCTTTTAAACAGATCCATAATATTCTCAGCCTTTGACCTGGAAGAATATATCACAAAAGACCAGGGACTTTATGAAGATTTCAATAAGTTTGCCTGCGGGGATATTACGAAAAACTGGGAGGAAGTAATCAACTCAATAACTCGTATCCTGAAGACAGGTGACATTCACCAGGCAAAGAGAGAAGAAGTAAAAAACAGATACTGGGACAAAAGTATTCAGAATGGGGAATCATCTAAAAGAATCCTTGAAGAAATAAAAAACATGATAGGATTATAGCATGCTGTACAGTATGGCACTACTTGGGAAAGACATATTAAACGCGATAAAAACAAGAATCGAACTCCGTATGTTCAAAGAAATATCAGAAGTAAACCCTGATGAAAGAATTGAACAAAAAACTATTTCACGAAAAGAAAGCCTTTCTATATGCTTTGTTATACCAGGCATTGAAAGGTTCAAAGGGGGGATAACTTCAATTTTAAGACTCGGTACCTATCTTGAAGAAATGGGGAACAGAGTTTTTTATGCATCAATGAACAGGCAAAAAGAAAAAGAAATGGGGGAAAAAGCCAGAATTAACCTCCCTTACTTCAAAGGGAAAACAATAAACATAAATACCCTGAAAAAAATGGAATTCGATATTGGGATAGCGACATACTGGCTTTCCGCATACTTCATCCAGAACAATCAACACCTTTTCAAAGAGAAGTATTATTTCATTCAGGACTTTGAACCGGCATTTTATCCCATTGGAGATCTTCACTACCTTGCATTGAACACTTACAGATTGGGCTTCAAACTGATTTCCCTCGGAGGATGGAACGCAAAGAAAATAGAAGAAAGCACCGGGGAACAATGTTTTGTTGTTGAATTTCCATTTGAAATCAAACAGTACACAATTGTGGAAAAAGAAATAAAAATACAAAAGGACATAAACATTGCCATTTATCTTAAAACAATCCCCAAAAGGGGACCTCTTCTCCTTCTTACCGCATCGAAGAAATTAAAAAATATGCTGAAAAAAAAAGGGTTAAACCCAAAAATAATGTTTTTTGGACTTGAAAGGTTTGTTTCTACAGGAGCAGGTGTAAACATGGGGAAACTCACAACCGAAAGATTAAAACAACTTTATTCAAAATGCCATATTGGAATTGTTGCATCCTACACAAACATATCCCTTGTTCCTTACGAAATGATTGCCTGTGGTTTACCTGTATTTGAAGCAAAGGATGGCAGTGCTCCATTCTTTTTCAATGAAAAAGAAATGGTTTTTTACAATTCCTTCCCTGAAGACATAGTAAAAAAGGTTTCTTTCTATCTTGATAATCAGGAAAAACTGAACGAAATATTAAAAAACGCTCAGATAAAAATAAAAGATAAAACATGGAAAAACACAGCAAAGCAATTTGAAAAAATCCTGAAAACAACATAATACCTTTACAACTATCAAAAACTTAAAATCTATACTAAAATTATAGGTTGAGGAATTTATGGCAAAGTTCATAATACCGGCAAAAAGGTTTTACAAAATCGGGGAAGTATCAAAATTGATAGGGGAACCTCCTTCCACAATTAGATTCTGGGAAAAAGAATTCAAAGAATTAAAACCCCTCAAAAATAGTAAGGGACAGAGAGTATTTTCAAAAAAAGACATTGAAATACTCAAATCAATAAAAGAAAAAAGAGATAGAGGGCTCACCATTGAGTTAATAAAAAGAGAACTTAAAAATGAAAAAAAGAAGGTTGAACAAAAATTGATGATAAAAGAAACACTGTTTGAAATCAAGAGAGAACTTGAAAATGTCCTTAAAATATTAAAAGGATTACAATGAATGTAACAAGGAAAACTATTGAACTCTCCCCAAAAAAATACCTATTAAAAGGAAAAAAAAGACAGGCAGATGTGTATATAATTGTTGTTAATGGCAAAAGGATAGTCATCAAAGATTATCTTTACAAAAAAGGATTAACAAAACTCTACGGGAAAATCCTTGCAAAAAGGGAATTCTCACATTACATAAAAGTAAACAATCTATTTGACTTTTTCCCTCAACTATATGGAATGCCAGATAAATACTCCATTGCAATAGAGTACATAGATGGAAAAACATTTGGAGATGTTGAAGGTAAAGAAGAATACTGCTTTGCAGTTGAAAAGTTAAAAGAGTGCATATCAAAAATGCACAGAAGCAACATCTACCATCTTGATTTAAGAAAAAGGGGAAACATAATAATAAAAGATGAAAAAATCTACCTAATTGACCTCGCTTCAATGATTCATCTTACACAATTCAGTATCTTAAACATTTTTAAACCGGTCTTTCGCCTTACCGACACAAGCAGTGTATTAAAATGGAAGCAGTTTATATGTCCGTCCTCTCTCACGAAGGAAGAAAGAAAAAAACTCAAACAATTTCAATGGATAAGGGCATTGTGGTTTATCAACAAACCAAAAATACCGGGGAAAAAGTAATGGCCACATACTGGCACACCACTAAAAGGCAAAATTTGACTGAAAAATTAAAAGAGATAGAAGCCTCATTTGAAGATTGTGCAATTGTAAAGGCCTATGCAATTGTTAAAGGAGAAGGTGCCTTTGTGCTTTTAAACTCACGAAAAGAGGCAGAAAAAACACTTCTTCACAATACCCTTATAATTTACTCTGAAAAAACGGTTAATTCCTATGAGTCATTACTGGGAGAACTGGATTTCAGCCATGCAGTGTTCATAAGCGCTGAAAGTAAAACCGCCGATATTGAAAAAAAACTGATATCCGGAGTACACGGAGCAAAGGAGTGTCACTTTGTGGTGGTCAAAGATATTCAATGAAAATGTTTACAGGGCAACCACAAAAACAGTAGAGAAAAAACACAGAATCTTTAATGAGAAAAACATCCAAAAGATGATCCCTCAATGTGTTGAAAAAAGAAAAACAAGTCTTGAAAATGCTGAAGATCTCTGGGGAAAAGCAAAAGAAGGTTTCGAAAAAGAGGGAATCAAGGTTTTCTTTGCTAAATCCCCTGAAGATGCCAAAAAATTCATTGCATCAAGACTTGAAAAAAATGAGCTAATAATTAAGGGAAAATCGCTCACCACAGAAGAAATCAGGTTAAGACAATTTCTGGAAAAAGAGGGGCATGAGGTTGTTGAAACAGACCTTGGTGAATGGATAATCCAGCAGAGAAATGAACTCCCGTCCCACTTCACGGCACCTGCCATACACCTGTCGGCAGAGCAGATTTCCCGTATGATAAAAGAAAAATTCAAAGTTAAAATCAAAGACGATATAAATGAACTCACTGATTTTATAAGAAAGCATCTGCGAGAAAAGTTTTTAAATGCCACCTGTGGAATAATAGGGGCAAACTTCGTCACAGCAACTCCACCAACAATAATATCTGTGAGCAATGAAGGGAATGTATCTTTATGCGCACGGCTTCCACGGAAACTTTTTATTGTTACAGGATACGACAGAATTTACAATGATACAAAAGGAATTGAAAAAATCCAGAAAGTTCTAACCTCAAGTGCCACAGGACAGTACTACACAAGTTACATAGACTTTATAAAAAAACCGTTACCCCACCAAAAAATCTTTCTGGTTATCCTTGACAATGGAAGAAGAAAACTTCTTGAATCTGAATTCAAAGAAACTGCAAGGTGTATCAGATGTGCCTCCTGTCTGAATATATGCCCTGTTTACAGGGAAGTAGGTGGACATCTATTTGGTAAGATCTATCATGGTGGAATAGGGAGCCTGCTTACAGCGTTTTCAGGAAACATGAAAGATGCTGAAAAAATTGCAGATCTCTGTTTAAGGTGCGGCTCCTGCGAGCCAGAATGCCCCATGGAAATACCCATAGCATCCCTTGTTGCAAACCTTTCATCAAACTTTGAACTCCCGATTTACCTGAAACTTCCTTTGAAAATGCTAAAAGGGGCAAACAAACATCCAGAAACAAAAAGAAAAAATCTTATTTTTATAGGCTGCGCTTTTAGAACTACCCTTTTAAAAAAAGCATACAAAAAAATAAAATCTTTTGCCGAAAGACTAAATGCCGATATACTTGAAGAAGGTTGTTGCGGAATGCCTCACTATTACAAAGGACAATTAGAAGAATCTGAAAAAAGGATAAAAAACCTTGAAAGGATATTTGAAAATTACAGTACCATTTTCATTCCCTGCTCTTCTGGATACTCTTTCTTAAAGGAAAAATTTGGAGACAAAGTTAGATTACTAAGCATTGAACTTGCTTTACGAGCAGAAAGTGGGATAACACCTGAAAAGGGAATTTATCTCTACCACCTTCCTTGTCATTTGAAGCATTTAAAGAACTTTAATGAAAAAAATGAATTGAAAAAGGTTCTGAAAATAAAAAACTGGGAAAGTGAAGACAGATGCTGTGGAAGTGCTGGAACATTCTGGCTTACCCATCCATTTATCTCAAGAAAAATTCTTTCAAGAAAAAAACAAAATAACGATGATCTTCCGCTAATTACCTCATGCCCATCCTGTTACATCCAGTTAAAAAGAGTATTCAAGAATGTAAAACACACATCAGAGGTTTTTGATTAATTCCATTCAATATGCCCTTCATCATTCATGGTAACTTTACTGTATGAACCAAAATCGCCCTCAACATTAATCTCATAATTCTGACCATTGTTTGTAATATGCACACGGTATGAAAAATTATTCCCTCCAGGTCTGAAAGCCCTGTAAATCTGTTTTAATTGATCAGCACCTGAAATAGTCCCATCAGAAGGGGCATACTTGTTGTGTTCCTGATAGTAAAGCTCCATAGCAGAAGCAAGATTTTTAAGATCAGTTATTGCAGCCTCTCTCCTTGTCCTTGTTTGAACACCTATATATGCAGGAATAGCGATTGCAGCCAGAATACCAATGACAGCAATAACAACCAGCAACTCAACAAGTGTAAATCCTTTTCTTTTCATTTCTTACCTCCTCTTTTTTAAAAATTATAAGTCAAAATAAAAAAAATGCAAATTCAATACCGTTGTACCATCATTATCGAGCTTTTCCCATTTAATCCGGCAAATCTAAATTATCTAAAAGTTGAATTATCAAGATAACAGTAAACGCATTTAAACCCCAGTCAAAAAACAGTGACAAATTTTGTCCATAGTCAATGTACAAAAAATGTCACAAAAACAAAATATTTTAGATATTCAACAGAAAAATTTAGTTAACAGATGGCATCAATCTTGCATAGTATTAATTGCCATAAATTTTTTAGGAGGGCAAATATGAATAGAAAGGGTTTTACACTTATTGAGTTGTTAATCGTTGTTGCAATTATTGGTATTCTGGCTGCAATCGCTATTCCTGGATACCTTGGTGTTCAGAAGAGGGCTAAGAGGGCTGCCGTTGTTGATTCTGCAAAGGCTTTGAAGACAGAGCTTGATAGCATGCTGAAAGCTTGCTTTGCAGCATCCCCAACAATGATTGCAGGAACAGTTGACTGGAATGGTGACGGCCAGATCAATTCAAGTGACAGCACACCATCAGATACAAGCGCACAGGGTATTGTTAACCATGTTGAAGGAGCAGGTTACCTCCACAAACCAAGCAATCCTTTCGGTGTAGGAGATGCATTCAGTGCACATGTAATAGAACTTCACCCGGGAGCAAGCGGAAAAACAATTACCGTTGTTGCAAAAGACGAAAACGGAACAGTTCTTTACTCAGAAACAGCAACGGCTGAGTAATTCAGCAGAGGTTAAAAGCCCCGAAAATTCGGGGCTTTTTTTATTGGTATCAAAAAAAGGAGGTACCATAAAAAGGGGATTCACACTTATCGAATTGTTAATAGTTGTTGCAATAATAGGCATACTTGCATCAATAGCCGTGCCTGCCTATCTTGGAGTACAGGCAAGGTCTAAAAAAGCGGCTGTGGTTGAATCATGTGTTGCATTAAGGACAGAATTAGATAGCATGTTAAAAGCTGTTTATGCAGCATCTCCTGCCATGGTTGCGGGAAGTGTTGACTGGAATGGAGATGGAGAACTTAACTCAAATGATTCAACTCCCTCTGACACCTCTCCCACAGCACTCATCACACATGTAACCTCCTCCGCTTACCAATTTAAACCTCAAAACCCTTATGGCAGCGGGAATGCATTTGACAGTGGAATTATAAAATTGATCCCCAGTGAAAAGAAAATCACTGTAAAAGGGTATTCAAACGATGGAACACTTCTATATTCAGAAACGGCAATGGCATATTAGCTCACTGTTTAGTGTTACATCTCTTTTTGTCCATCATCTTCTTCAATTTTTTCAGTAATTCTTTATCAAAACCTTTTTTACTTAACAATACATATATGTCTAATGCCTTTTTATTTTCCCCTTTGTAAAGATACAAATATGCAAGGCTATAAAGTGCATTTTCTGAAACCCGCTTTGAATCTTTTAACCCCCTGTCATACCAGTAAATAGCCCTGTCAACATCCCCAATTTTAGCAAAATACAAACCGGAATTGATCTCAAGGCTCCCATCACCTTTAAAAATGCTCAACCCTTTCTTCAGGTAATAAACAGCCTCATCAAGTTTCCCCATCTCAAGCAGATTTTTAGAAGCATTAACATAGAGATATCTATTATTTTTTGCATGTCTTAATTCATTTTTGTAAAAAAGAGTGGGAATAGAAAAGACAATTCCCCTTACAACAAGGTTAAAAACAAGAAAAAGGGAAAAGAAGATCATAAATACAAATTTAACATTTTCGTTTCTGACTTTATCAAAAAACAAAGAAACCACAAAAAGTGAAAGAAATACCGATGGTAAATACATTCTGTGCTGGTAAGCAAGATCAATGGGGATAATAAAACTTTCTGGAAACAAAAGAAGAAAAAAAGCAATAACTGAAAATCCTGAAACTTTCTCATTTTTCAAAAGAAAAAATCCGTAACTTAATAAAACAAGTTCAAAAGCAAGGGGTAAAATAAACTTCAAAGAATATATAGAGTGTTCAATAGGCACAGAATAATACAGGTGAATATTGGTGAAAAGAGGGAAAAGAAACACAAGTAAATAATCAAGTACAATCTTGGGGGCGGTCAGTATCCTTTCATAAATGGTAAAGCCTTTGGGGCTCAACCCTCCGAGAAGATAATGATATGGCAGTATGGAATTAAAAGGGGGAACAAAGAGAATAAAAATAGAGGAAAAAAAAGACAAAAGAAGAAAAGAAATCAACCCCTTTTTCACATTAACAAAAACAGTGTAATGAAGTAAAATCAGGGGAATCAACAAAACACCAGTTTCTTTAAACCCTAACGAAAGAAAAAAAGACATAACCAACCAGAAAAGAAAACCTTTCTTCCCTGTCTTTAAAAATCTCAGATAACAAAAAAAACCAATTAAGACAAAAAGGGTTGAACCCTGATTCATTCTTTGCACAATATAGGCAACGCTCTGTGAATTGATTGGGTTAAAAGCCCATACAATTGAAGCAAAAAAAGATATTAAAAAAGCCTGTTTTTTTTCTCTGTCTTCAAGAAGCAATTTAAACACTGAAAAAACAATAAGGAAATTAAAAACATGAATTGCAATATTTTCAAGCCTCAAGAAAGGGGGATAAAGGCCCAGGAGTTTTTTGTCAAAGTAAAACCATAGATAGGCAAGCGGTCTCACACCTCCCCTTTTACACATAAAAGCAGTAACCAAAGAATTTAATTGATAATTCTCTGAGATATTGTAAAAATCATCAAAATAAAATGGTGCAAGAAAAAAACTCATGTATAGAAGAAAAAGGGAAATAGCAGATATTATTAAAACAACCTTTCTATTTTTGTAAATCCATTTCATAACTCTTTCTCCACGATTTAACCTTTTCTATCTGGCGGTTCATAACAGGTTCAAAAAAGCCAAATTTTTTAAACCCCTCAAGTACATTAAGGGCATCATCAAAATCTTTCATCTTTGAATAACATTCCGATAATAGAATAACCTTCTGTAAAGTTATAAAAACATTTTCAGGTGTAAAAGTCCTGGTTTTAATTTTGTTTAACTCTTTTATAGCCTTCTTGTACTTCCCCTCTTTGAAATAAAATTTCCCTTTTAACCAATGATATACCTCGGGTGTTTTCAAACATTCCAATAATGGCTTACAATTTTTTAACATACCGAGTTCAAGGTAAGAGTTTATCCTGTACATTAAATACAACTCATTGTTTTCAAGTTTCCCTTTGTATCTATCAAGTAAAAAAATTATCTCCCTGAACCTTCCTTCCTTTGCAAGAAGATCAAGGTAAGAATTCAATGCCTGATAATTAAAATGCTCTGAAAGAGACTTTCTAAAATACTGTTCTGCAAGTTTGTACTTCCCCAATTTTTTATAAGCCTTTCCAATGATCTGTAAGATGATTGGACCATTAAAATTTCTTCCAAGGTTTATAACAGCATTGTACATCTTGAAATTGAAAAATGCACTCAAAACAAACTCAATCCTTTTATTCAATTTATACGGTGCAAACGAGTTTAAAAACATTTTGATTGCTTTTCTGTACTCTCCAACAATCATATACCTTCTCCCGATCTCAAGGCAAAGATCTTTATTAGATGGAAATCTTTTATAATTTAATTTCAAATAATAAAATGGAGAAGTATATCTTGCATTTGAAACCTTTAATACAAACACAAAATTAAAAACAAGAATCACGGTAACAAGAAATACAACAAAATCTTTTTTTATAAATTTGAAAAAAAAGGAAAAGAAAGCAAGAAAAAAGAAAACCGATGCGACATAATTTCTGTGAAAAAAGGCAATGTACAGGGGGATTGTTGTACTTTCCAGAACATGAAACAAAAAGAAGGACACCACCCCAAAAGAAGCAAGTCTGTTTTTATTGAACAGAAAATAAGAAGAAAGAAACAGACCAAACAGGAAAAATGAAGAGAAAAAGGTTGAAAAAGGGTGAAACAGAGAAGTTGAAAGGGGAAAATCAAGATATAGAAAAATATCCGATGGTACCGGTACAACAAGGTTCTTTAGATAAAAAACAATAACCCTGCTCTCCGTTAACAACCTTTTAAAAGGGGTAAATCCCCTTAAAATTGCCCCAGGTAAAAAGTAATTTGAAGTAAAAACAACAAAGAAAAGAAACAGCAGAATTAGAAGTACATACAATTTTTTTATATCAATCTTTAAATTCCTAAACCAGACAAGATAAAACAAAAACAAAACAACAAACAGGATCCCATTTTCTTTTGAAAGAACTGAAAGAATTAGAAAAAATAGAGAAATGGCCATACGCCAGAAACCCTTTTTTTTACAAAATTCAATAAAAAACAAAAAAGAAACAAAACCAAAAAACATCATTAATTCTGTCATTCTCTGAACAATATAATTTACAGCAAGGCTGTTTACCGGACTCAAAGCCCATGCAAAAGTAACAAAAGACGACAATTTAAAATCGTTTCCACTTATTTTTAAAATAACAAAAAACACAAGTAAGGAATTAAGACAGTGCAAGATAAAATTTATTAACATATAGGACTTAAGGTGTTCAATACCATTTCCAAAAAAAAGGTAATTTAAATAAAAGGACAGATAAGAAACAGGTCTGAACCCACCGTGTTTGAAAAGCAAAACCCTCTTTACAGTTTCAAGATCAAAACTTTTGTTTGCAATAATTGCATTAAAGATATTGCTTATATCATCGTAATAAACCTGTGGGTGAAGTAACACATCAAAATAGGCAAACAGAAGCACCACAATAAGGAGCACAAAAAACAAAAAAGTCTTTTTTTTCATGGATTTTATTATATCCTATTTAAAGAAAAAAATGAATGAAGGAGTGAACATGAAAAAGAGGTCGTGGCCGGGAATTATAGTAATTTTCATAATTACAATACTAATATACTTACCATCCATAAATGGAGATTTTATTTTTGACGATTTCAAAAACATAGTTTACAACTATAGAATACTGATCAAAGACCTTTCCCCTGTTTCAATAATGCAGGTTTTGACCTGCACAAAAGGAGGGATAAGACCACTTGCACACCTCTCATTTGCTTTAAATTACCACTTTTTCGGCATTAATCCTTTATCCTTTCACATCGTTAACCTTATCTTTCACCTAATAAACTCTCTCCTCGTTTTTGTTTTAATAAAGATGCTATGGGAAAAATTTGAAGAAAAAGAAAAAAGCGAAATTGCAGGGTTATTTGCATTCCTTTTCTTTGCAACAGCAACCATTCAGACATCTGCGGTCTCTTACATAGTCCAAAGAATGGCACTTGGCATGACCCTGTTTTCTCTGCTTTCCATAATACTCTACCTTAAAAGAAAATATTTTTACTCTTTTGTTTGCATAATATTAGCACTTGGTTTTAAAGAGAATGCCATCCTTGTTATCCCAATCCTTTTCTTTTTATACTATGTTGAAAACGGGAAAAAAGCAAAAATTCTAACAGGAGGACTGATATTCTTTTCCGCATTAACCGTTCTCATTCTTTCCCCTTACGGATTTGATTTTTATACAAAGTTTCAAAACGGATTCAGACACAAGGGATTCACAATGTGGGAAAGGCTCATAACAGAGCCCCGGGTTGTTTTTCATTACCTTAGTCTGGTGTTCTTCCCCTATTACAAAAACTTTGTTTTAAATTACAATTACCACATATCAAAAAGCCTGTTTGTCCCTTTGACCACATCAATATCAATACTTGGAATTATTTTTCTTATCATTTTCACAATTTATTGCAAAAAACCATTTATCTCTTTTTTCACAGGTTTCTTTTTAATTGCTCTGAGCCTGGAAAACACCATAGTCCCACTTGATATAGCGTACGAACATAGAATGTACTTTCCCCTTGTGGCGTTAAGCGCACTTATCTCCTATGTTCTGATAAAGTCCCACGATAGAAAAACAATTGTATCTCTTATCATACTTTTAATCGGGCTAAACATTGTTAACACATATTTAAGAAACAGAGAGTACAAAGATTACATTACCATACTGAAACAGGATATCAGTCATTACCCCAACAATATAAGGGCACTTTATAACCTTCACAGTATGTTATTAAAAACAGGAAGGAAAAAAGAGGCCATCAAGTATTTGAAAAAATGTCTCGAACTGAACCCCGAAGTTTACAATGTTTACGCATCCTATGCTGATTTTTTGTCTGTGACATCGATTGACAGGGCGATAAATTTTCTTAAAAATGTACTTAAAGAAAACAAAAAAATTGACAAACCCCACCTGATTATGTGGAAAATAGCAAAACTTTACGAAAAAAAGAAAGAAAGCAAAAAGGCATTGAAGTGGTATTCAAAAGCAATGCAAACATTCCCGGGATCAATAAAAATAAGAAGGGATTTCGGGTTGTTTTTGTTTAACAATGGTAATTATTACTATGGCTATTTAAATATGGCAAAGGCATACGAACTGGACAATTACAACCCATTAACAGTTTATTATCTCGCAAAAATGACAGAGATATTGAAGATGAAAGACAAATACAACTTTTTCTCCAATTTCTACAAACAACTTTACCAAAAAGGAAGGTATTACAATCTGCCTGAACCAGACTTCAACTAAACCTGAGGCAAAAATGTGTTTAAAAGGGCAAAGGTTTTTTCCTTTATCTCATCAAGGTCCTTTTCTGTGAACCCCTCAAACCTCAAAACAAGGACTGGTTGAGTGTTTGATGCCCTTATCAGACCCCACCCATTGACAAATTCAAGTCTGACACCGTCAACAGTAATAACCTTTTCAAGCCCATCGATTTTGTACTCTCCCTTTAAAAGCGCATTTTGAATAGCCTCAATAACCCTGAACTTTTTGCTGTCAGGGCAATCCACCTTTATTTCAGGCGATGAAACAGTTGCAGGCAAAGAGGAGAAAATTTCAGAAAGAGGTTTTCCCTCCCTGTTTAAAATCTCAATAAGCCTTACCCCCGCATATATGGCATCGTCGTATCCAAAGTACCTGTCTGCAAAAAACATGTGTCCGCTCATCTCCCCTGCAAAAACAGCGTTCAACTCCTTCATCTTCTTCTTTATGAGAGAGTGCCCGGTCCTGTACATAATTGCCTTTCCACCTGCTTTTGTAACCTCTGAATAAAAAATTTGAGAGCACTTTACCTCCCCTATGAAAATCCCTTCGCCCCTTTCTTTTAAGATAGAAAGTGCAAAAATGGTTAAAAGCATATCTCCCCAGATCACCCTGCCCATGTCATCAACAACGCCAATCCTGTCTCCGTCCCCATCAAATGCTATCCCCAGATCAGCACCTGTCTGAGTTACCTTTTCGATAAGGTCCTTCATATTATCAAGTATGGTTGGGTCCGGGTGATGGTTTGGGAACCGTGAATCAACATCACAGTACAATTCAATAACCTCACAACCTATGGATTTAAAAACATCAGGAGCAACAATCCCTGCAATCCCATTTCCCGCATCAAGCACCACTTTTAAACCTCGACCTGGGTTATCAGGAAAATTCTCAATAAAAAAATCTTTGTAAGATGAAAGGATATCAACTTCCTTGTTTTCCAAAGGTACTTCTTCAAAAAAGTTTTTATACTCTCCACTTTCAATTATCTTCAAAATCTCCTGGATCTCATCAGGCATCAATGACTCACAACCTATAAGCGGCTTAAACCCATTGTACTCAGGAGGATTATGGGATGCAGTAATCTGACATGCACCATCGACTTCAAGAGTATGTGTGCCAAAGTACAAAACCGGGGTTGGGACAAGACCACAATCAATTACAGAAATTCCAAGTTGATTTAATGAACTTTTAAAAATGCTTTTAAAACGGGGAGTGGATTCCCTCGCGTCGCCGCCAAGTAATATCTTTAACCTCTTTCCTTCAATCCTCTTTTTCAATATGGATCCAAATCCAAGAGCAATTAATTTCACTGTTTCGTCTGTTAAATCCCTTCCAACCACACCCCTTATATCGTACTTCCTGAAAATATCTTTATTGACCATACTTTACTCCCGCATTTTTCTTTTTCACTTTAATTATAATAGATTTATCTTCAACACTTAAAAAAAAAAGCCCCGATAAAAATCGGGGCTTAAAATCCGTAATCCTTTTTTTGCCTTTAGAACCTGTACTTCAAACCTAACTGGAAGGTTCTCGGTGTGTAAGTTGAATGATTGAGTGTTCCAAAGTATGGTGTACCATACCTTGTATTCGTCGTCCATCTGTTTGCTCTGTCAAACACATTGAAGCAATCAATCATGAATTCAAGAGTCTGACCTTTCCAGACCTTAAATACCTTGGAGAGTTTGAGGTCTGTCTGAGCAAAGTTAGGTTGTCTTCTTGTATTCCTTCTTTCAACCACACCATCAATACATGGTCTGTCGTTTCTGTAATAATCGCCATTGTCATCATGTCCTGTGTAAGCGGTCCATGGTCTTCCAGTGTAAAATCTGTGGTAACCGGAAAGTTTGATTCCCCAGCCAATGTCAACGGTAAATGCAAGTTTAAACATTCCTTTGTGATAATAATCACTTCTTCCCCAATCATCCATCAGGTTTGCAGGATTGCTTGGAAATGCCGAAGAAGATGATACACTTCTTTCATTTGTATCGTTGTCATAAGCACTTGTAATTGTATAAGAAGCAAACATTGACCATCTGTCCGCATACCTTTTTTCAATCCTGAAGGTAACAGAAGATGCCTTTGACTCAGCATCAGACTTAAACATAATTATCTGTCTGAAATCTCTGTTTGGTCTGTGCCTTGAATCCCAGAGAGGTCTTCCACAATCATCAGTATCCTGAACACCATCGTGATCAGCATCTTTTATACCAAGGTTTGCGTCAAGTTTTCTTTCAAAGTGGTATCCCCTTGTGTACTTGAGATCAATCCCGAATTTCCAGTTTTCATTGAGTTTTGCTTCATAAGAAAGTGATGATTTGAATGTATAAGGATTCTCATAATCAGGTGCAAACACGAAAACTGTTGGTGGCTTCTGGTTTTGAGGAGTGATCTCACTTGGATCAATCCTGTCTGTAAGGTCATGAGGGAAAAGTGGATCTCCAGGATAGAAGTCCATTCTAATAACATTTATACCGTTGGTAAGCATTGCATTTGCAACAAGGAGAGATGGTGTCCTTGAATAGAAATAACCTGCACCAAACCTGATCAACTGACTGCCATCTCCTTTAATGTCATAGGTTAAAGCAAATCTTGGAGCAATGTTGTCCGAATCGTCTGGAATCTGCTGGAGATTATAACCTGAACCTGTGTAACCTGTGTAAGCGGGAAGTGAAACATTTGTCAAAGCAGGGTTTGGATTAATCATATCATCGTAGTATTGAGCTTCCCATCTTAACCCAGCAGTCATAAACAATTTATCTGTTACCTGCCATTCGTCTTCCAGGTAAAGAGCATACTCATCTGAATTATAGTTTACTCTTCCATCTATATCGGAGAATGCCTGGGTGTACTTATAGAATTTTCTCGGATTTGTATTTGGATCACCATCTGCCCAGGCAATGAAATCGTAATAATTGCCATAGAAAGAGATTCTACCACCCTGATATCTGAAGAAATAATCATCATATTTGTAATGAGCATACCTGAAACCAGCCTTTATGGTGTGATCTCCAAGCATCCAGGTAAAATCGTCCATAATCTCAACAGTATCCTCATCCAGGCCATTTGGCAGGAAGTTGTTTTGACCAAATGTGGCATCGTAGTAACCGATAACAACTTCCATCATATCTGTGGTGTTTGCATACCTTGGCCTTTCTTCCCTTGCATACTGAACCCTCAAGTCATTGTACATATTCTCGTTAAGAACAGAGGTTAACTCCGTAACGATGGAGAGAGATTTATCCTTTTCAAGACCGTTGTTTGTAATACCACTTGTTCTGTACCTGTTTGTTCCGTTAATTGCTTCAAAATCCTGATAGTTAACACGGAATGTAAGATGATGGTCTTCGTTAATATTCCAGTCCAATTTGAGGAAGTAAACATCATTGTCCTCTGTTCCAGGCCACCATCCCTCATTAGCCTTGACAATGTCAGGGAACATCTGCCTGAACTTATCAATACCTGGCCCCGGTCTGAATTCTCTGTAGGTTGTGAGGTCTTTCCTCTGACCATCGTATGAAAAGAAGTAAAAGAGTTTGTCTTTGATAATAGGACCGGAGATGGTAAATCCAAACTGATCAAGATCGAAATCTGGAACCTGTCTCTTTGCAAGGTCTTTTATGTACTCATTTGGAGCGTAAGCACTCATCCATTCGTTTTTCCTCTTATACCACCATGCAGAACCTTTAAGTTCATTGGAACCAGACTTGGTAACAGCATTGATAATCAAACCTGACGCATCACCGTACTGAGCAGAGTAACCGTTCTGAATAACATTAAACTCTTTAATGGTTTCCTGAGAGAATGTAAAAGGAATCCTTGTTGAGCCTCTCTGCTCACCAAAGAATGTGGAGTTGTATCCTGCACCGTCAATCTGCAAATTGTTCATAATACCCCTTGTTCCTTCACCAGCAACCCTGTTACCAGCAGCCTCAACAACACCAGGGGTGAGCATAACAAAGTCTTTAAAGTCTCTTCCATTAACCGGTAATGTCTCAATGTACTGGTCATCAATCTTTGATTCAACATCAACCTTATTTACCTCAATTAAAGGTGCTTCAGCCGTAACAGTAATAGTTTCTTCAAGTTTTTCAGGTTTCAAAGTAATGTTCAAAGTAACAACATCTCCCAGCCTTAACACGAGGTTCTTTGCTGTGTACTTTGAAAAACCTGTTAATGTCGCTTCAACATTGTACTTTCCAAGTGGCATGTAAGGCGCCTGAAATCTTCCATCTTCATTTGTTACAACACTTCTTTTGTATCCGGTTTCTACATTGGTCAATAATACCTGAACTCCAGGCAATGGGGCACCGGTGTCATCAACAACTTTCCCCATAACGGTTGCCTTGGTGTTAACCTGTGCAAAAGCACCAAAACTGGTAAGCACAAGAAGCACCAAAGCAAACAGTGCTTTAAAAGATCTCATACCGTAACCTCCTTAAGATTTTTAAAAAACAAATTCCTCATAGTACTTGCAAGCTTTTGTCATCACCCTTAGGGCCCTATTCAACCTTGAATAAGGGGCATAGTTTGAATACAAATAAAAATAATTTTCAACTCTTCCCCTTAAACACTCCGGACACCATTTGTACAAACCGCTAATCATAACATGACAATGATAACAAACAGAAAAATCCTGTGTCAACATTAAAAAAGACTTCTTATTTCGTTGCGATGAGACCCTGACATTTTCAAAATCAAGTACCTTTACAATACTTTTAAAAGGAAAGTTGAAATACTTTAAAAACATTGTATTTATCTCAAACGCTTCATTAACTTCAAACCCTTCTTCTGAAAAAAAATCAGCGTTTTGAGAGTAATAAACCCCACCCTTTGAAATATCACCCCTTACCACCTTTGAAAAGTAATGGGGCTCAAACTTTAAATCAAGCCTTGCAAATCTGTACGATATGTCACTCTGGTCTGAATCACCCACCACAATATTCAACCTGTGTTTTTCCGCAACATCTCTAACAGCATCATTAATCATAGACATAATCTTTTCAGCCAGGTCAACATCCTTTTTATCGGGTTTTTCTTTCTTATTTAAGAGTAATACAGCCTCTCTCAATCCACATACAGAAATAACATTGGTTAAAGAAAAGGGGTTTAATCCTGTTGCTTTTAAAAACAACAACAGATTTTCCCCTCTTTTAGCAAGTATTTTTTCAATTACAACATTCTTTTTTGAAAAAAGTCTTGATGCGCTTTCAACCAGTCTGATCAATTCTTTCTCAAAACCCTTTCCATTAACAATGGAGTGCACTGCAAGCGATGGTAGGTTTAATGTGATATTCTCCGATATAAACTGCTGATTCATCTCAAAACCATTGAAAAGAGAGATATTCCTCGAAGGTATATAAGCCACTCCCTCTGCCAGAACCTCTGACTTCAAGAAAAATCCATTCATGTAAATCTCTTTTGCAACATTTGACAATCTTCTGTCTTTTACATGTAAAAAAACAGGTTTTTTATTGATTAATGAATTTTCAAGTTCCACAATAAACTTTCCAAATATTTTAATGTTATCTTCCTCAAAATAGTAAAAAGCCTTTTCAAAACCTGTCAGGTATAAATTCTGATTTATAAAATCCGATAAAAGAACAGTGATCTTTAAAAGGTTTTCAAAGAAAACATCGATGCTATCAGGTTCTGGGATAAAAAGATTTTCCCCAATGTAAGAAAGATTCAAAAGATTGCCACAATCTATTATGGCACCATACAACTTTTCTATTCCAGCAATGCCGTTTATGTGAAACCGCCCCTCATAATGCATCTGTACATCCTTCTCAGGGAGTACACTTGATGTGGCAAACTGTCTTTTCACCGTTTTTGCAATATAATGGTCTGACATAAAAGGGGAAACAGGCAAGTGATTATCAACAGGGATAGGGCTAAAAACTATCTCTTTTACATCACTTGTTGATAACCCGAGTCTCCTCGTTTTTGAGAGGATGGTTGTGTATCCATGCTCAATAAGTTTCGAATTTACAAGTTCACGCAAAAGGGAAGAGGATACAATTTTCAAATCAGAGGAAAAAACCATCTCCTGTACTTCTTCTGCAATCCTCTCAGCAACATCAAAGGGAATTTTTGCCTCTTCAATTAAAATAGCAACAATCCTTGTCCTATCCCATGGCTCAATATCCTGTTCTCTGTTTTTTACAAATATGGTTTTATCTTCAAAGGAATCAAACAAGTTCTTGTTCATACAGTTTTTTTAACAAAGACACTCTTCAATTTACCCCAGATAGAGGTTTGCTCCTTTTTCTCTAATTCGGCAAGCCTTTCAAACAACTGCCTCATCTCCCTGCTCATCTTCTCCGGAGTTTTAACAACAGCCCTCAAAAAAAGTGAACCTCTCTTTTTTGAACCAACAATTGGAAAACCCTTCCCCTTTACCTCTATTAAATCACCTGATTGAATACCGGAGGGGATATTTACATTTATTTCCTCACCAAAAACCTTTATAGTAAAATCATCTCCCAAAGCAGCCTGAGAAAAGGTTAACGGGATCTCTATAAAAAGGTTCTCACCCTGCCTTGTGAATAATGGATCTTCCTTTATGCTAACAACAAGGTAAAGGTCTCCATTCTCTCCCCCGTTCAACCCGGATTCACCTTCGCCAGGAACCCTGATGGTATCCCCATCGTTAACTCCAGCAGGTATTGAAACCTTTATTCTCCTTCTTTTCAACATCCTTCCTCTGCCTCCACAGTATCTGCACGGCTTTGATATAACATAACCTGAACCACCACATCTTGAGCATGTTGTTCTCATGGTAAAAAATCCCTGTTGGTACACCACATTGCCCCTTCCCCCACAGGAAGGACAAATGGAATAATCTTCCTCTCTCTCATACCCTTTCCCCTTACATCTTTCACAGGTCTCATATTTTTCTATCTCAATCTCCTTTTTCACTCCTTTAAAACTCTCTTCAAGAGTAAGGGTTATCGAGTATTGCAGATCATTGCCTCTCGCTGGTGAGTACCTGTCTCTCTTTTCTCTCCTGTTTACCCCGAAAAACAGGTCAAAAATACTCCCGAAACCTCCAAAGAGGTCATCGAAATTTATTTCGTCAGAGTCAAAGCCTCCCATGTCATATCGCCTTCTTTTATCAGGGTCAGAAAGCACTGCATAAGCCTCGGATACCTCTTTAAACCTCTCCTCTGCATCAGGAGATGGATTTCGGTCAGGGTGATACTTCAAAGCCAGTTTTCTGTAAGCCTTCTTTATCTCTTCAAAAGAAGCATTCCTACTCACACCCAAAATAGCATAGTAATCTTTCATCTCCCCCTCTCAAAAGGTATTTAACCCAGATTTCCATAAAGAAGAAAATTGGAAAATTTGTTTGAAATCTGCTTTAAATCAGTAAGTATATCGTCAAGTACCTCAATATCATCGGTCTTTAGAGCACTTTTTGCAGAGTTAATCGCATCCCTTACACTCTCTTTAAAATCATCAGGTATTTGATTTTTAAATTGAGCATAGGACTTTTCAATGTTTGCAAGCAACCCCTCAATGGAGTTTTTCGTCATAATTATTCTCTTTATTCTTTGCTCTTCCTCCCTGTTTTTTTCAGCCTTGTCTATTATCTCCTGAATCTGTTTTTCAGACAAACCGCTGGAAGGCCTTATCTCCATACTTTGAGACTTTCCACTGTCAAGGTCAACCGCACTTACATTAACAATACCGTTTGCATCTATTTCAAAGGTTACCTCAATCCTTGGAACCCCTTTTGGAGCAGGGGGGATATCGACAAGTTCAAAGTATCCAAGAGAGATGTTATTTTTTGCAAGTTCACTCTCTCCCTGCAATACATGGATGGCAACCTTTGATTGATTGTGTGTTACAGTGGTAAATACCTGACTCGCCTTGGTGGGAATCGTACTTCCCCTCTCTATCAATTTTACAAAAAGCCCTCCTTTGGTTTCAACACCAAGCGATAAGGGGGTAATGTCTAACAGAACAATATCCTTTACATCACCTGAGATTATGCTTCCCTGCAAAGCGGCACCTATTGCCACAACCTCATCCGGGTTATTGTCCCTTCTTGGTTCTATACCAAAAAACTCTTTTACAGTTTCAATAATCAAAGGGGTTCTGGTTTGTCCACCTACAAGGAGCACATGGTCTATATCTTCCTTTTTTAAATTAGCAAGTTCAAGTGCCTCTTTACACGGTTCAAGGGTTTTCTCAACAAGGTCTTTTACCATCTCATTGAATTGCTGCCTCGATAATTTGGAGACAAAGTGTTTGGGTCCGGTATCGTCCGCTGCAATAAACGGAAGATTTATCTCCACCTCTTCTGTAACGGAAAGTTCACATTTCGCTTTCTCTGCTGCCTCTTTAAGCCTCTGCAATGCCATCTTGTCTTCGCTTAAATCTATCCCATTGGTTTTTTTGAAGGTATCTATAATCCAGTCCATTATCCTCTTATCAAAGTCATCACCACCTAAAAATGTGTTTCCGCTTGTTGAAAGTACCTCATAAACATCATCTGAAACATCAAGTATGGATATATCAAAGGTTCCACCGCCCAAATCATAAACAGCAACCTTCCCCTTTAAGTTGTTATCCCTGTAAGAAAGGGCTGCTGCTGTAGGCTCATTTATAATCCTTAAAACCTCTAAACCTGCAATTCTTCCGGCATCTTTGGTTGCCTGCCTTTGAGCGTCATTGAAGTAAGCCGGGACTGTGATTATTGCCTCATTAACCTCTTGACCTATGTACTCCTGTGCACTTTCTTTTAATGTTTTGAGGATAAACGCCGAGATCTCCTGGGGAGAGTACTTTTCTCCCCTTATCTCAACCCAGGCATCACCATTTTCTGCAGGTATCACTTTGTAAGGAAGGGTGTTTAACATTGATTGTACTTCAGGAGAATCAAACTTCCTCCCTATTAGCCTTTTTATCCCGTAAACTGTGTTTTCAGGATTTGTAATAGCCTGCCTTTTTGCAATATGTCCAACGAATATTTCCTTCCTGTCTGTAAAAGCGACCACAGATGGGGTTACCCTTGACCCCTCTTTATTGGGGACAAGTACCGGAGTGTTATTCTCAATAAAACAACAACAACTATTGGTGGTTCCAAGATCAATTCCAAGTATTACACTCATGCCTGTTCCTCACTTTCTCCCTGCTTACTATTTTCATCTGAAGAAACATTGTTCCCATTATCTCCTTCTTTTTCTTTGGGATTTATTGCAACCTTTACCTTGGCAGGGCGAAGTAATCTGTCTTTGAATTTGTATCCTTTTTGAAAAACCTCGGTTATAGTTCCATCTTTTACATCGTCCCTTATCTCTTTCATCATCGCTTCATGATAGAAAGGGTCAAAGGCGTGATTTAACGGATTTATCTCTTCAACTCCGGCGGAGGTTAAAATATCCTTTAAGTGTTTTTCAATCAATCTTACTCCTTCATAAAAAGAATGGAAGTCACTTCTATCTGGCTCAACAGCAACTGCTCTTTCAAAGTTGTCCACCACATCAAGGATTGAAAGAAGAAGGCTTGCGTTTCCATATTTTATCGCATCCTCTTTTTCCTTTCTGGTTCTCTTTTTTAGATTGTCAAAATCAGCCACCTTTCTTATGTAAGCATCTTTCAATCTGGCAAGTTCCTCTTTTAATTTAGAGATCTCTCTCTTTGCCTCTTCCAGTTGTTTTTGTAAAAGGCTTTCATCAGAAACTTCTTCAATACCTTTTTCCTCCACCCTATCTTTTACCTCAACATTCTCTTTCTTTCGCTTCTTTTTAGTCATATCCCTCTCCTTTATATGATTTATTGAATAAACATTCTCTCAACAATTGAATGTGTTATGCTTTTTACTATTCTTATGTTTTTTCTGTAGTCCATCCTTAATGGGCCAACAAGCCCCAATGCACCGACAGCCCCTCCAATAACTGAATAAGGAGAGATTATGAAACTAAAATTCTCAACCGGGAAATCGAGAGAAACACTTAATTCTCTGTCCAGAAGATTTGAAATTATCTCGTACAGGTATCTTTTTTGCTCAAGGTTTTCAACAAGATCCCTCAACACATCAATCTCTTTTATGTACTCCTTATTTAACAGGTTTGAAAGCCCTTTAATTATTATCCCGCCTTCTTTTTCACTATTATAGATCCTATCAATATTTTCATAAACAAGTTTTATAATCCTGTTTGCCTCATGGTTTATCTGAGAAATACCCTTTTTAAGTAATTCCAGCAATTTCTTTTTTATTTCAAATAATGTTAAGCCTGAAAAGTTACGATTCAGATAATTTGAGGCTGCCACAAGATCATGGTATGCAACAGGCCTGTCCACTTCAACTATTGATTCACGGTACATGTTGTTGGTTGCAACAAGCAATACCAGAATCTTCCTGTCTGAGAGGCTAACAAAATTGATCCTTTTTACCTTTGAATTCAAAAGGTCCGGAAATAAAACAAGGGAAAGCACACCTGTTTTCTTTTCAAGCAGTTCAGCCATTTCAAACAACATGGATGTTGTGTCCATTCTCCTGATAATTATTGAAGATGAATCTAAAATATCCCTGTTTTTTAAATTATTAAATTCATTTAAGAGGTTTTCAATATATATCCTAAACCCTTTTTTTGTTGGAATTCTTCCAGATGAGAGATGGGTCTTGGTTATCCATCCCTTTTTTTCCATATTCTTAAAGACATTTCTTATGGTGGCAGAAGACAGATTTTTCCCCTTTTCAAAATAACGGGTGGCGACAGAAGAAGATCCCACTGGTTGTCCAGTTTTTATATAATATTCAACAATGTAACTCAAAATTCTGAATTCTCTATCTCTCTGCAACATCTAACCTCAAAACAATTTTTTTTATTTTATCAAAATTTTATAAATGAAAAAAACATTTAAGAGAAAAATAAAAATTCCATTTTAAAAATTATAAAAAAAAACAAAATTGTCAACCTGTGATTGCATCGAAAAGTGCCGTTACTCTCCCCAGAACCTTGGCATACCGAACCACGGTTTAAATGTACCAAACTTTGAATAGATTGTTGCACCAAAAGAAGCGCTTAAAATAACTGTAAAAGCAAGAAACCCAAAAAGAGGAACAAATTTTAGTGCCTGATAGATGGAAAGACCAAGAAGCATTTTTACCGCATCAGAAACATTAAGTTTTAAAAACCCTGAAACACTATTTCCAAAGAAGTAAAAAATTGTCAGCACAGAAAAGAGATAAATTATTGAAAACAATAGAGAAATAACAAAGAAAAGCACTATTCCCACACCTATTTGTATTAAAGCAAAAGAGATTAGGCCCAAAAGAACAAAAATTATAAGGGAATAAAAACCAAAGAAAAAAAGTCTCATAAAATCATCTGCAAACTCAAAGGCATTCTCCTTCAATCTATCACCATAAAAGTAAAGTCCAAAGCCTATAGTGATTATCCAGAAAAGAGAGTTCAAGAAAAACCAGTACAACCTGTTTTTCCCAAACAATTCTCCTATGGTAACTATTTCACCCCCAACTTTTCCGTTTAGCAGTTCAACATTGCCCCCTATGGAAACACAATTTTTTGAGACCTCTCCTTTTATTTTTATACTTCCACCGATTACCGATACACTCCCCTCAATCACATTTAACACTTCAACATCCTGCCCTATAACCAGAATGTCTCCGTAAACTGGTTTTTTTATCACAACTTTGTGTGCAGGAAACATGTAAAGTCTGGTGCCTTTAGAGAATGAAAAAGAGGAGTAAAAAAAAGTTATAAGCAAAAATCCGATTGAAAACAAAATCCTTCTCATCTTACCTCTTTTGAAAAAGATTTTACAGATCTAACAAAAACAAAACTTAAAATCGAAAAAAGGAATAAATAAATCAACCAGTTAAACCTTCCGACTCCAAAGCAATTGTAAAGGCTTGCCGAAATAGTAAAAACAGCAAGACCAAAAGACTGTGCAAAATCACACAAACTTTTGGAAAGAAAATAAAATGAGGAAATGACTTTTGAGACCCCTATAAAATAAATGCCTATAAAAGAGAGTAAAAGAAAGATTGTAACAGCACTGCCATAAATATACCAGCCGATCAATTTTTTTCTGTACTCTCTCACCCTTTCCATTACAAGGTCTTTAAACACATCCGGAACTTTTACAGATGGTATAAGGTTTAAGTTATCTTCAACTTTTCTGTAAAGTTCAACCTCTCTTTTACAGTTCAGGCAATATTTCAGATGGTTTTCAAATAATACCTCTTTTTCTTCTGACAGAGTACCTTCAATATATCTTTCAAGCAATTTACAGACCTTATTCATAATTCACCCTCTAACATCTCTTTTAGTATTTTTCTCGCTCTAAAAATTCTGTTTTTAACAGTGCCGATAGGCAATCCAAGTATGGCAGAGATCTCTTCGTATTTCAATCCATCCACATGGTACATTATTATTACCTCTCTGTATTGAGGGTCAAGCATGGATACCGCTTTTTGCACAGCCAGCTGTATTCTCTTTCTCTCAAACTCTTCATCGGGCCTCAACCCAGAATCACTGTATTGAGGTTTCATGCTATCGTCATCTCCCTTCCCTTCCATGGACACTGTTTCTGGTCTCTTTTTTCTGATAAAATCAATGGTTCTGTTTCTCGCTATTCTAAAAAGCCATGTGGAAAAGGAATAATCACTTTTATAACTTCCTAAGGCTATGTAAGCCTTCAAAAAAACCTCCTGCGAAAGCTCAAGCGCATCCTGATAACTCCCTATCATTCTGAAAATATAATTTACGATCTGCTTTTCGTACCTTTTAACAAGAATACCAAAAGCCTCCGTATCTCCATTTAATACCCTCTCTATTACCTTTGCATCTCCACACATACAATATTTACGAACCAAAAACAAAAATGTTTACAACATTCTTAAATAGGTTTCTTTTAAAAGGCATGCGTCTTCCTGAAGGTTTGGGCTTTCACAGGTTAAAACCCCTTCCACATCGTAATCTTTTAAAACCCTCAGTATTTCCTCATACCTTAAATCAGAATCTCTTAAATTAACATGGTACTTTTCCCCTTTTTGCCCGTACTCTATCCCGGCCATGTGAATGTGCATGTGCTTTAGAGAATCCTCTCCACAGTATTGAATAACCTTCTTCAAGACAAACTCGGTTTCTTTTGCTGAATTGTACCTCCCGGCACTTCTTGCATGGAGATGAGCAAAATCAATACAGATAAAAATATTTTTCACCTCTTTTGATAGCCTTAAAATTTCGGTCACATCCCCAAACTGTGTGGGTTTGCCAGTGGTTTCAATGGCAATCTGGGGGACATCAACCTCATACTGCAGATCCTCCACAATCTCTTCAAGAGAGTTTTTAATATTCAAGTAAACCTTTTCTGGAGGCATACCAAGGTAAAAACCGGCATGAAAGGTAATACTCACCGCATTCATATACTTTCCTGCAAGAACAGTTTTTATTACCCTTTCCTTGCTTGCCTCTCTCTTTTCCTCTTCCTTTGCATTTAGGTTTATGTAATAAGGGCCATGGCATGTTAAAACAAGCCCGCTTTCTTTTGCAAGTTCTCCTATTTTTTCAGCCCTTTCCCTTTTCATTCTCACCCCGTGGACAAACTCAACTTCCAGAGAGTCAAGCCCTAATCTTTTCAATATTTCAAACCCCTGCTCATAGGACTTTGCCCCATGAGGTAATCCTGCTGTTCCAAACTTAAGCATAATCAATCCCTTCCACTCCTTAAAAGAGAGTTCAATTTTTTCATAAATTCTTCTGGCAGTTTTGCCTTTTTTAAATCTCTCCCAACAACAATATGTTTTGTATAACCCTTTAATACAACCTCATTTTTTTGATTATAAACAACATAATTAAACTTCATATAAATCTTATTAAACTTTTGGATTGAAACTTTTATTAAAATCAACTCATCAAACAGGACAGGCTCTAAAAATCTTCCATTGATCTCCGCAACTGCAAGGTTAAACCCGGCATCCTCTATAAGTTTGTAATTCAACCCCAGATTCCTGAAAAATTCAATCCTTGCATCCTCAAACCATTTAACAAACGACGAATGGTGAACAACACCCATTTTATCTGTTTCGTAAAATCTTACCCTATGCTTATGAAAAAACATAACCCCTCCATGAGTATATATGTTATCAGATTTCTGTTTCATGTTAGACAAAATCATGGCACAATATTTGCAGGTAAATCTTTAAGGAACCCATAGGGAGTGGGTACCAATTACAATCCCATCTTTGAAAAGCCACCAATTAAGAGCTCACCAATCAATCAGCACATCAAAACAAAGCCAATCAAACAAAAACCCACTCCCTATTTTTTTCAGAAAATAAAAAAGGGGGCATATAGCCCCCGAAAAATAAGAGGAGATTGGAGAGAGAGAAATTAATTTCTCAATGGTTTACCGGTTTTAAGCATGTGTGCAATTCTTTCCTGTGTTTTTGGCTGTGCACACAACTCAACAAAAGCCTCTCTTTCAAGCTCAAGAAGCCTGTCTTCCGATACATAGGTTCCTTCTGGCACCTGACCGCCTGAAAGAACATTTGCAATTTTAGAGGCAATAAATGCATCATACTCAGATATCCACCCAGCATCCTTCATATTTTGAACAGCAAGCATCATTGCAGCGTACCCTGTTTTTCCTGCAACCTTAACTTTTTCTTTTGCCCTTCTTGGTTTAAACCCTTCCCTTACCATTGAAAGAGCAGCCTGTTTGGCGTAGTAAATCACAGAATCTCCGTTCATTACCATTAAATCGCAAGGTCTCATAAAACCAAACTCTTTTGCTTCCATTGCACTTGTCGCAACCTTTGCCATTGCGATCAATTCAAACACCTTCTGAGTTGCTGTAAGAAGATCGACATTCACCCTATTGTCGTTAATTGTCCTGATCAACATCTCCTTAGTACCGCCGCCGGCAGGAAGCAAGCCAACTCCAACCTCAACAAGGCCTATATAGGTTTCAGCATTGAAGACAGCCCTGCCACCGTGGATTGTTGTCTCACAGGCTCCTCCAAGTGTAAGTCCGTAAGGTGCGACAACAGTCGGTTTCTCGCAGTACTTAAGCCTCATTGTCATTTCCTGAAACTTCCTTGTAACCTCTTCAATCATCCACCACTGCCCTTCCTCTGCAAGCTGGAGAAGCATAAAGATGTTTGCGCCAGCCCCAAAGTGCTGTCCCTGTGAACCAACAACAAGGGCTTCGTACTTATCAGCCTCAACAAGGTCGCATGCCTTGTTCATCATTTCAATTATTTTGTCATCAATTGCATTCATCTTTGTATGCCATTCACAGCAGATAACACCGTCTCCAAGGTCAACAATTGATGCAGATTCATTCTCGTCAACAACATTGCCAAGGCTCTTATTTTTTTCAAGGAGGATAACATTGTACCTGACAGGAACCTTTTCATAATCGCCTTTTTCAAAGTCAAAGTAATATTTGTCCCCATCAATTACCTTGTAGAATGTTTTACCCTTTTCAAGGAGTTTGTTTATCTTCTCCGGTACTTCAAAGCCTTCTGCCTTCATTCTTTCAACAGACTCCTTAACTCCAATTGCATCCCATATTTCAAACGGACCAAGCTCCCAGTTGAATCCCCATTTTATAGCATTGTCAATGTTGTAAATTGTGTCTGTTATTTCACCAAGCCTGTTTAAGGAGTAAATAAGGGTGTAGGCTGTGTTTCTCCATGCAAACTTCCCGCCTAAATCATCTGTGTTAACAACAGCCTTTATTCTTTCCCCGGGGTCAGAAATCTCTTTCGCCTTCTTTATTGACTTCCAGTCAGGCTTTTCAACCGGCCTGTATTCAAGTGTCTCAAGGTCAAGGACAAGTTTTCCTTTCTTTTTGTCTTTTGAATAAAAACCGGCCTTTGTCTTCCTTCCAAGCAAGCCCTTTTCAATCATCTTATCCACAACTTCCGGAAGCTTGAAAGTGTCTCTCATTTCATCGTCTTTTAAAGCATTGTATGAGTTCACAACAACATGCTTCAATGTGTCAAGCCCGACAAGGTCTGCTGTTCCAAACACTGCAGAGCCTGCCCTTGCCATAGCCTTGCCCAGTACTGCATCAACCTCTTCAATTCTAAGCCCCATCTCTTTCATAAGGTGTATAGCATTCATCATTGAGAAAACACCTATTCTGTTTCCGACAAAGTTGGGGGTATCTTTCCCTAAAACAACACCTTTACCTAAAACATTCTCCCCAAAGTCTTTCATAAACTCGATAATTTCAGGGTCAGTTAATTCGCCGGGGATAATTTCAAGGAGTTTAAGGTACCTTACCGGATTGAAAAAGTGAGTTACCAGAAACCTTTTCTTCAGGCCTTCATCAAAATCTTCACTCATAAGCTTTATTGGAATACCAGATGTGTTTGATGAAAGAATTGCATCATCTTTAAGGTATG
>JALSOA010000039.1 GCA_026986725.1 Acidobacteriota bacterium | reverse complement strand
CCTCACATTGTTGTCAGGGTATTTGATGGCCTTCACAGGCAGAGGCTTATATATTCCTATTTGCTTGGGGGAATTTCCCTTGTAATATGCGAGGCTTTATCCTTAAAACTTCTTTACCCTTCAATTCTGCCAATAGGGGTTATAACCTCAATAATAGGAACACCTGTTTTTATTTACATTCTGATTTTAAAAAACAGATAAAAAAATGGCGGAGAGAGTGGGATTCGAACCCACGGTCCCGATACTCCGGGACAACTGCTTAGCAGGCAGCCCTGTTCGACCACTCCAGCATCTCTCCGCAAGTTTCAATAAATAATATATCAATTTTAAAGAACATTTCAAAGAAAAATGGCGGAGGAGGTAGGATTCGAACCCACGGTGGGGGGTTGCCCCACAACGGTTTTCAAGACCGCCGCCTTAAACCACTCGGCCACTCCTCCGCAAACCAACATAAATTATAAAGATACCCGCTTTTTGTGTCAATAAATTTTTGAAATAGAGGTATTAGGTGTTAGGTTCTGGGTATTAGGTGCAGGGTGTTGGGTTAAAGTGGGAAAAATATTTTTATTTTAAAGAAGTTCTTCCTCGGCCCGTACCAAGAATCCAATACCCAAAACCTGACTCTTATTTTCCTTTTTTATTTCTGTTAAAATAAGGTTGTTAAAAAAGCATTTTGAGGAGGGGGTATGAAGGATTTTATTAAAAATATCAGATGGCTTGGCCATGATGGTTTTTTAATTGAATTTAAAGGGTTTAATGTTTACATTGACCCTTTTAAATTGAAAGATTACTCAAGAAAGGCTGATGTCATATTTGTTACCCACCACCATTACGACCACTTTTCTGAAGAGGATATTGTTAATTTAAAAAAGGACGGAACTGTAATTGTGTGCCCTGAAAACGGGGTGAAAAAGCTTGACAACTTTGATTTTATTCTTGTAAATCCTGGAGACACGGGGGAAGTTAATGGGGTAAAGTACTTCTGTGTTCCCGCTTACAATATTGACAAAAAATTCCACCCGAAAGAGAACAACTGGGTTGGATTTGTACTTGATTTTGACGGTATTAAACTTTACCATGCAGGGGATACTGATTTTATCCCTGAAATGAAAGAGATAAAAACCGACATAGCACTTCTTCCCGTTAGCGGAACCTATGTTATGACCGATGAAGAGGCTTATTCAGCTGCAAAAGCAATAAAGCCAGAGGTTGCCGTGCCAATGCATTACGGGGCAATTGTCGGAGATAAAAGCAATGCTGAAAAATTCGTATCCCTTTGCAAAGATGCGGGGATTGAAACCTTTGTTTTTGAACCATTTTAAAGGAGTTTGTGATGAAGAAAGTTTATAAAGGAATTGCGGTTGCCGTTATTTTTTTGATTTTAATAGGGATAAAGTATCCCGTTGCAACAATGATGAGTTTGAAAAAAGTGGGAGATTACCCTGTTTTAAGGCTTGATTTTTACGGCACAAACCCTTTACTGCCCAAAAACTCAAACGAATTGAAAAGGATGATAAAACTTTTTTACCCTGATGCAACAAAGAGGAAGAACGATATTTACTGTTCTCTAATTGCGGCGAAGTCAAAAACAGGGACAATATACGGAAGAAATTTTGACTGGTACAAAGCGGTGCCTGTTGTGGTTGTCTCTCATGGAATTAAAGGAAAAAGGTATGCCTCAATCTCCCTTACAGACGGGGTTTATTTAAGTGTTAAGGGGGACTGCGGGTTGATGGATAGGCTTAATGCAGCAGGTGCTTACATTTCACCGTTTGACGGAATGAATGAGAAAGGGCTTTTTATCTCAATTGCCCTTGTAAAGAGTGAAAAAGTGCCTGTTGACCCCCAAAAAGAGACCATCTCTTCAGTTTTAATGGTGAGAAAAATACTTGATAATGCGTCAACTGTTGAAGAGGCTTTAACGATAGTAAACTCTTACAATATTGATTTTTTCCCGGGGCCTCATGTCCACTTCCTTATTGGGGATTCAAATGGAGAGGGCGCAATAGTTGAGTTTACTTCAAAGGGTGTTAAGGTGATCAGAAAGAAAGACCCGGTTTTTGCAACAAACTTTACATTTTACGATAAAGATAAGAACACAGACCTTGATTCACTTTGCTGGAGATATGCAAAGATAGATTCCTTTTTTAAGGAAAAAGAGAAGGTTGGGTTCGGGGATATGCTTTTGCTGTTGAAGTCTGTTGCACAGATAGGTGAGAAGGCTTTTAAAACAAAGTGGGGAGATATTCTTACAACTCAATGGAGCGCTGTTTATTCACCTGATGGTTTTTTAAGGGTTTGCTTTGGTGGAAATTACAATAAAATTTACACATTTAAGATAGAAAAATAATTTTCGAAAGGGAGTGTATGATAACTAAAGAGTTAATTGAACAGCATAATTTATCAGAGGAAGAGTTTGAAAAGATAGTGGAGTTTTTGGGAAGGGAGCCCAACCTTGTTGAACTTGGAATATTCTCTGTAATGTGGTCTGAGCATTGCTCTTACAAAAGCTCAAAGGCTTACCTTAAAAATTTCCCCACAGAGGGCAAGCAGGTTATTCAGGGGCCTGGCGAAAATGCAGGTGTTGTTGATATAGGGGATAACCTTGCGGTTGTTTTCAAAATGGAAAGCCATAATCACCCCTCTTACATTGAGCCATATCAGGGGGCTGCAACAGGTGTTGGGGGGATATTAAGGGATGTCTTCACAATGGGGGCAAGGCCTGTTGCAAATATGAACTCTTTAAGGTTTGGAGAGTTGAACACGGATAAGATGAAGCACCTTTTCACAGGGGTTGTCGAAGGGATAGCAGGGTATGGAAACTGTATGGGAATACCCACAGTCGGGGGAGAGATTTACTTTGACGATTGCTATAGCGGGAATATTCTGGTTAATGCATTTACCCTGGGGATTGCCAATAAGGATAAAATCTTTTACGGAAAAGCGGAGGGGGTTGGAAACCCGGTAATCTATGTGGGCTCAAAAACGGGAAGGGACGGGATTCACGGTGCAACAATGGCAAGCGAGGAGTTTGACGATAAAAGCGAGGAGAAAAGGCCCACTGTTCAGGTTGGTGATCCGTTTACTGAAAAACTTCTCCTTGAAGCATGTATGGAGTTATTTGAGACAGATTGTCTTGTTGGAATACAGGATATGGGAGCAGCGGGGCTTACATCTTCCTCTTTTGAGATGGCATCAAGGGCAGGAAGCGGGATAGACCTTTACCTTTCAAAGGTTCCTTTAAGGGAAGAGGGGATGACTCCCTATGAAATAATGCTTTCGGAATCTCAGGAGAGAATGCTCCTTGTGGCAAAAAAGGGAATGGAGAAAAAGGTTTTTGAAATATTTGAAAAGTGGGGGCTTGACTGCGAAATTGTGGGAAAGGTTACTGATACCGGGCTTGTGAGGATCTATGACCTTGAAGACAAACTCTGTGCAGAGTTGCCTGTCAATGCTGTTGTGGATGAATGCCCTGTTTACAAAAGGCCTTACTCAAAGCCTGAATACCTTGATAAATTGAACAATTTTGATGTTAACTCAATCCCCGAGCCTGGTGATTACAATGAATTACTTGCCGGGCTGCTTCAGTCTCCAACAATAGCGTCAAAAGAATGGGTTTATACAATTTACGACCACCAGGTTCAAACAAACACGGTTTTTAAACCTGGAAGTTCGGCTGCCTTAATAAGGATTAAGGGGACAAAGAAGGGAATAGCAATTTCAACAGACTGCAATTCAAGGTATGTTTATATTGACCCGGAAAAGGGGGGGGCGATTGCAGTATGTGAATCTGCTTTGAATGTTGCCTGCACAGGGGCAAAGCCTCTGGCAATTACCGACTGCCTCAACTTTGGAAACCCTGAAAAGGAAGAGATAATGTACCAGTTTGTTAAAGCAATTGAAGGAATGAGTGAGGCCTGTAAGGTTTTAAACACCCCGGTTGTATCTGGCAATGTTAGTTTTTACAATGAAACAAAAAGGGTTGGAATATTC
>JALSOA010000038.1 GCA_026986725.1 Acidobacteriota bacterium | reverse complement strand
TTTTTTGATAATCCTCTAAAAGCCCTGAGAGAGGCAAAGAGGGTTTTAAAGCCTTATGGAAATATTGTGATCGGTTTTGTTGATAGAGACAGTTTTCTTGGGGAGTATTATTTGAGGAAAAAAGATGAGAGTATTTTTTATAGAAAAGCAAGGTTTTTCTCAACAAAAGAGGTGGCATCTTTGCTTGAAGAGGTCGGATTTTCAAAATTTTCTTTTGTGCAGACACTGTTTGATCTCCCTGAAACCCTCTCTGATATTCAGTACCCTGAAATGGGGTACGGGAAAGGTGGGTTTGTGGTTGTTAAGGGGGAGAGTGTTTGACTTTTTTTAAAATAAAGGAGGGGATTTTGGAAAAGGTGAAACTGTCATTTGAATTAAGCAGGGCAATTGCGGAAGAGCTGGATTTTATGGCGGAAGAGTTGAATTTAAGCAAAAGCAGTATTGTTGAAAAGGCGCTGGATTATTATTTTTTATGCGTTGGGGAGAAGATTGCAATAAAAGAGGCAAAGAAGGTGATAGTGGGAAAGGCTGAACTATTCTCTTTCAGCGATGTTGTGAATGATGTTGAGGGCAAAAATAAAGCAGATGATTAAGTATTTTTTTTATTCTGATAGTGTTCTTATTCTGTTTATGTCAATCACCGGGGTTGGCAGGTAATCTGTTTTTCTTTCAAAGTAGAACAGTTTGCCCCCTCCTTTTCTCAGATGAATGTTGAAACTGCTTCCTGACAAAGAGTTTTGAAATGGGACATCTTCCCATGCCCCTGTTTCGATGTTGAAAACTTTGAGTTTTGAAAGCGTTGAGTCGAATTTAACCTCTCCGTTTACTTCATGTTTGTAATCTTTGTTCATTAGCATAAAGTAGTTTTCAAACCCATCTTTGTCTTTGAAAAAACCGACTATCAATGTTGAGTTTTGAGGGGGAACCATTCTTTTAAGCAAGGGTATTGATTCTATGTAATTTTCTCTGTCTGTATGATAAACCAGTGTGGTTTTAAGTTTGACCATTATTGGGCCTATTTTGTTTATCTCTGCGTTTAATCTCTGGATTTGAGGGTAAACTTGAGGTCCGCAGGGGTTTCCCGTAACTCCCCATTCATGGTCCCAGTGAAACCAGATTATTCCATGTGCGCCGTAGGTCAATGTTGTATAGACAAGCCATCTCATTTCGTTTTCATCTGGGGTTCTCCAATCAAGGTATTCTACACTTGTTCCATTTGTTCCAACCCCCTGGATTATGTTGTAAAACGGCAGGTTGTAGAGCAAAGAGAATTTTCTTATCCTTTCAATCTGGTCAAAGTAATAGTCCTGCTCATCGTAACCCTCATTGTAAAATATGTATCTGTCGTAACAAAGAATTTCAGCCTTTGTTGTTTGCAAAAAGGTTTCAACATAAGCATCGTCTCCTATTTCGTAATCTGTCTCATCGTCAGCGGGAAAGTAAGGCCACAGGTTAACGAGGCATGGCCTTTCGGGGTCAATTTCTCTTATTTTTTTTATAACTTTGGCAATGTTTTGAAATCCTGTGGGGAATGGTTCATCGCACAGGTAATAGCCAATAAGCAAAGGATCATCAATATGTCTGTTTACAGCATTTTCTATGTCTTGAAGTTGCTGGTCATTTATTGGAGGGGGCATTATATAGGGGTCTCCCCTTAAATTGTCTTCCCCGACAATGTCCGCAATATCAAGCAGGTAAGTGAAGCCAAACTCATGCATTTTGTTTATCAATTCGTCCTCGTCCCTTACCCACATTAAATTGTGAAAGTTTGCATCTCTGTAATATTCAAGCACTGAATCGTCATAGGGCGGGCCGTGCTGGGAATAAGGGGGGTTGTATGCACTTAAATAAAAGTCTGTTTCAGTCCAGTATCTGTCTGTGGCATCAACGGTTATGTCTTTTTGTCTTGAATAGTTTTCATTGTAAACAATTAAAGACAGTGTAAATTCACCTGGGTGGTTGAATTTGACAGCCCAGTTCAGGTCTATAACCTCTCCATTTTTAAGAGTCCCTATACTTTTGTCCTCTTCCCCTTTTACAAGTTGAACCCCGTCAGGCAGGATAATCCTGCACCAGAAAGTGGCGGTATCCCCATTGTTTTTGACCTCTGCAAATAAGGGGGTGTTTTTGTTTACTTTAATCACAGTTCTCAAAGGGAAGAATTTTAAAATAGAGATAGCAAGATTTTTGCTGGAATAATTACTTTTTGGTGTTTCCCCTCTTACAGAGAAAACTGGAATTGTGCATATTATCAAAATTGTTATTATGATTTTTTTTAGTCTTTTAATTTGATTCATTTGAAACATCTTTCAACCCTTTCATATTTAAGATAATTCGATTTTGCTTTGGATGCAAATTGTAAAGGTGTTTTTTTGTTGATAAAAATCACAAAAATTGACAAAAAGCAAAAAAAGAAGATTTTTTCTTTGACCTTGAGGTGCAATATTATTATTATCAAAACAATATTCGTGAAATTTAATTGCTGGATCAATTTTTTTACAGGAGGATTTATGAAAGGTTTTTTAGGTGAATTTAAAGATTTTCTGGTAAAAGGCAATGTTGTTGACATGGCTATTGGTTTTATTTTTGGAGCAGCGTTTTCCTCTGTGGTGAAGTCACTTGTGAATAATATAATTATGCCACCACTTGGTTTGCTTTTGGGTAAGGTTGATTTTTCTCAACTGTTTGTTGCCCTTGACGGCAAAACTTATCCGTCAATTGATGCCTTAAATAAAGCAGGTGCTCCGGCGATAAAGTATGGGCTTTTTATTAATGATTTGATCTCTTTTATCATACTTGGTTTTGTGATATTTTTATTCGTCAAATCGTACAATAAGATGAAAAGGAAGGAAGAAACGGTTAAATCACCCACCACAAAGAAGTGTGGGGAATGTGCCATGGACATTCCAATTGCTGCTAAAAAGTGTCCATATTGCGGAAATACAGAGGTTTAATTTTTTAAAATCAACCCAGGGTTATTTTCAGCCATTTCCGGTGATGGAGATGGCTTTTTTTTAGACAATTGAGTTAATAAATATCAAATGGTTTTATTCCTCCCTCATATCCTTCAGGGATGTAGGAGCAGAATGGCTCTTCTTCGTATATGTCGCCGTAAACTGCATAAGCCCTTGCCCTGCATCCCCCGCAAACCCCTTTGTACTTACATGCACCACATCTTCCCTTGTAGTTTGAGAAATCCCTTAAACCGCTGAAAAGTTCCCCATTCCATATCTCTTTCAGGGATTGTTTAAAGATATTCCCCCCTGATACAGGGAAGTACGAGCATGGCAAAACCTCGCCATCGCTTCTAATTAAACATATTGTCTGGGCTGCAACGCATCCCTTGTTTGCCTTGGTTGAGAATGTCAGGTCTCTCCTCTTTGCGGCTTTGCCTTCCTCCTGTGTTTTCTCAATAAAAACCCTGTAATAGTGAGGTGCGCAGGTTGGCCTTACAAGTATTTCATCTTCCTTTTGCTCCAATTCGTAGTGCCACTCTAATATCCTGTCGTAATCCTCCGGGGGGATCAACTCCTCCATTATCTCTTTTCCCCTGCCTGTTGGCACAATCATAAACATATACCATGCCTTTGCACCCAGTTTCTTTGCAAGTTTGTATGTGTTTTCTATATCGTGCATATTTCTCTTTGTAAAAGATGAGTTTATTAGAAAGGGTATCCCGTGTTTTTTTAAGTATTCAATACCCCTTAGAATCCCTTCAAATGCCCCTTTGTGGTTTCTGAAATTATCGTGAACCTCTGCTGTGCTTCCGTCAAGGGATAGGGAAACCATCTGGATATTTGATTCCTTCATCTTTTCGCAATGCTCGTCGTTTATAAGTGTCCCGTTTGTCGCTATGCACATTCTGAAACCAAGCTCATTTCCCCTTTTAGCAAGCTGGTATAGATCCTTTCTTAAAAGGGGTTCTCCACCTGAAAGAACTAAAACAGGTTTGCAGAATTCTGCGATTTTGTCTAAAACCTTCATTGCCTGCTCTGTGTCCATAGGCTCCGGCAGATGCATTGTTGAGGACGAGCGGCAATGGACACAGGATAAA
>JALSOA010000037.1 GCA_026986725.1 Acidobacteriota bacterium | reverse complement strand
TAAATAGGGTTGCCTTATATGGCAACCTTTTTTTATTTTTCATTACAGGTATAGTTTTAATTTTTGTTTGTACAGGATGTGACAAAAATAAAGAGCAAACAGAAAAAGTGGATAACAAAAATGTTAACATAATAATCTCAGACCAAAACGATGGGTATATTAATTTATTAAGCCTTGATTATCACAAAAAAACAAACTCTGTTTTTGGACTTTACAAAGGAATGCAAACCAATATGCTTGATTATTATTACAGGCTTTTTTTATCTCCTCCCATTTCTTTTGCTATTTACGGTAAAAGGGGACAGGGACCAGAAGAATTTAAAAATCCTCCAATTTGTTTGAGAGTTTTTGATCCATTTGTTATGGTTATCTCCTTTTACACAATAAAGATTTTTGATTTGAACGGAAATTTTATAAAAAATATAAATAACATTCCACTTTATCCAGAAGATTTTTATTTTGAAAATGGCAGATTAACTTTATTAAGACTTATGAGTGATATTCGCCAGTTGAGTGAACAGAGCAAATGTTTTGTTGAATATGATATTTCAGAGAAAACTATTACAAAAGCCATAACTTTCAAAAAGATCTATGAGGGATTTAGAAAAAATGGTATAGATTTAAAAAAAACAAAAAACCATTTCATCGGTGGGAAAGTATTAAACAGTAATGTCGCTGTTTTATGTGCCTCCCATAAAAAATTTCATAGAAATGGATTTTTAGTTTTAAATCTCAATAGAAACAAAGTAACCTTTTGTAAAGCACCCCATAGGTTTAAATACTATGCATTTTCATTTTGCCCAGGAATTTTTCGCTCAGCCTGTAATAAACATTGTTTTTTTGTAGTAGAATATCAATTGAATATTCCGTTTTATAAAAAATTGCCTCGTTCAAAACTCAATAAAATGTTTTATAAAAGGAAAAAACCGCCTATGATATGCATTCACAGAATCAACGAAAATGGAAAAGAAATCGGCTCATATATCTTTAACTGGTATAAAAAGGGGATGGTAAACATTTACATATCAGAGCTAATTGAAATTACCCCTGATAAATTTGTTGTTTTTGTAAGCGTAAGTAATAGAGACAAAACCAACAATGAATTGGTACTTTTATGGTCGGTTAAATAATCTTTTATAATAAAAAGTAACCCTTTAAACGGTACTATTCTAAATTGTGTCAAAGAGGCTCCCCTGGAAAGAGAATCGGGCTATAATACCAGAATAAAACAAAACCATTCCATAGAAGCCAAAAATGAGTAATATAATTCTTACTCAAGAAAAAGAACATTTCAAGGAATTAAAAGAATAATTTATCCGGAAAGAAAATACTTTTGGAAATTAGTCCAGCACCATTCTCCAGAAATTTAGAGGTCACACTATTTTTGATATGGCAAAGGAAGGATTTTGAATTATCCCTAAAATCTTCAACATGGTGCTGGACTAACACCCAGCATCTAATACCCAGCACCTTTTTTATTACTTTTTTAAATTTTTCTCTTGACATAAGAGAGAGAGAGAGAGAGATAATAGGTGGCGTAATTTCCGGTTGGCGCCGACCTCTTTTTTGAAGTAAAATTTGAAGGAGGGAAAAATGAAGAAAACTATGGGAATATTTTTAATCCTTCTCCTCACAGGGGGATTATTAACGCTAAAGGCTTATACAAGATGTAATGAAATCCCTGCAACAAGATCTAATGCAGGGCGGATTCTTGACTGGTGTGACGATGTTACATGCAGACATTGTGTTCAAATAAACAATGGATACGAAGCAGACCTTGAATGGACAGAATGTGAAGCAGAATGTTTATAACATAAAAATTTAATTTTAATAAGGGGCCCCTATACCTATGAAAAGAATATTCTTCTTTTTTTGTTTTACAATCGTTTTAATTTCTCTTGCAAACTGCAATCAAAATCAGCATCAAATAAAAAAAACTGAAAATAATAAAAATACAAACTTTCAAGAACTGATAAACTTTGAGGAGAACGATATTCCTTATTTTTGGGCATTTTCTTATAGTACGGCTGGGAACTGCATATTTGCTCCATTGAGAACTGAGGATCTTAATCTAAACAAAATGTTTCTAAAACTCGATATAAATAGAAAATCTAAAAACTATAATTTTTACCTTCTGGGGGAACCGGGACAATGTCCGGAATGTACAAATTACATAGTTGATTTAAATGTATCTGACGGATTTGTAATAGCAGGCATATCTGCTAAGGGTTACAATTTTTATAATCTGGACGGAGAATTTATTTTTCAAATCTTTTCTTATAATACACCATTGGGAAAAGGATTTATTATTGAAAACCAATTTATTGCTTTACCTTCAACCTCATCAAACATAAATGACTATGCTATATATGTTTTTGATATAACATCCAAAAAACTGATAAAAAAGATGTTTCCCAAAAAGGATTTTCTAAATCTATTTAATATTTCAAACGAACAAGAAAAAATAATAAAAAGAAAAAAAATTACATCAGTGAGAAATTATATAATAGATTTTCAATATGTAGTTTTACAGAATAGATATATAGTTATTTTCGCAAATAACATTCATAAAAAAAATGAATTGCCAGTTATAGATATCACAACTGGTAGTGCAAAAAAAATTAAATTAAAAAGATACTGTAGTTTTATTTCAAAAACAACCCCAAAAGCCCCAACATGGGGTGCAATAACAAGGCAAAATAATAATATTGTAATTGTAAGATTGCTCGGCATGAGGGAGAGAAAAGAAATCAAAAATAAATATAGTTTTCTGCTTTTTGAATTGAACATAAAGGGAAATCTGTTAAATATTTATGCTCCACCATCTGAATTGCTAAACCCGACTACCAACACTTTTGCCAATGTTAAATTTATAGTACATATAGAAAAAAACAAATTCATTACACATGAAATAGACTTTATAAATAGCTCATCAAAAAAGAATGTGAAAAAACATATTGACCATATTGTACTTTTTCAGGCGAAAAGATTGAATAAAAAAGAAACAAAATGGATTTTAAAACAACTTTCTTTTTGATTTTTTTAAAGATAAATCTGACATTTTTTGTACAAAATTAGAAATCTGACACTTAATAGTCGAGAGGAAGAATCTAATAAACACTCATTTTTTTCTTATCTTTTCAAATTTTTCTCTTGACATAAGAGAGAGAGAGATAATAGGTGGCGTAATTTCTGGTTGGCGCCGACCTCTTTTTTGAAGTAAAATTTGAAGGAGGATGAGAATGAAAAGGATTTTAGGAGTTTTCATTATCGTTTTGATGTTAACAGGCAGTTATTTTTATACATATTCTTTAAGTATTGGTGATATATTCAGATGGTTAATTGGATGGAATTATACTGAAATTATTAGAAGTTGCGTGACTCAGGCCATTGACATGAATGGAAATATCATTAATGTTCAAGGGGTGTATGTGGCCTGTGAATCAGGAACAGCAAGTTGTAACCCAACAAGTTGCGATGCTTTGAGACCATAGAAGGGGGGTTCCCCCTTTTTTGATTAAAAAATAGGGAGAATTCAATGAGATTACTCCAGATAATTTGTGTTGTATTAGTATTGTATTTTTTTTCTGCATGCCAAAGTTTTCAAGTTAAAAACAATAACGAACCGGTGATTAAAGACAGATCTTTTAAAAACTTTTTTGTTCTGAAAGATAAAGTTCCTTTAAAAGGTGATGATTATGTTGGAGTTATAAACGAGGTTTTAATTACCAATGATAAAATTTTAATAGGTGATTTTGAGAAAACAAGAAAAATTATTGTTTATAACAAAAAGGGTGAAGAGTTAGCCATACTTGGAAAACAGGGACAGGGGCCCGGGTGTTATCAGAGTTTAAATTTATTTTTTCCTTTAAACACATCATTCTATTTGTTTGACCCAATACGATTAACATTTCTTGAATTTGATAAAAATCTAACCTTTAAAAAAGAGCATATTTTTTACTCAAAATTGAAATTTTTTGATCCCAATTGGTTTGATATTTTTCACAATGGGAACATAGCATTTTATTCCCCGAGAGCAGATGACACAGGTGATTGTGTTTATGTTTTCTCAAAAGATTTGTTATTAAAAAAATCCCTCTGCAAAGACGAAAAACTCTTTTCAAGTATAAATTTTGGTGGATTAAAAAATCTATGTATCGATAAAAAGGATAGAATCTGGGTAGCAGGTTTTTTTCAACCATCAATTAAAATTTATAAAAAAAACGGAGAGAAATTACTTGAAATACAGGATTTTTGTAATAGAGATGATTTTATAAATATAACCAAAAATTCAATTAGTTTGCAGGAATTTTTAAAAAATTACTATAGTAGTAAAGGAATTATAAAGGGGATTTTTGCTTTGAAAGATTTTGTTATTATTTATTATTCAATCCCTTATAAGTGGGAAAATAAAATTGGAGTAAAATCCTTTTTTAGTTTGTATAAATTAGACGGAACATTATTAGCAAAAGATATAGAAATCCCTCCTCAATATAACTTTGTTAATGTCTGGAAGGATAACCTAATCTTTTATGATATGTTTAGTAATCAAATAGAACAAAAAAACCTGAATGCAATCATATATATCTTTCACTTAAAAAAATCAATAGGGAATAAATTATGAGAAAGATATGCTTTTTTTTAATTTTTGTTTCATTGTGCCTAACAGGGTATTTTTTATACAGAAACACTTATAAAGGATTTGTTTTAACTAAATGCAGAAATAAGTTAACTTTTTACAACTATCAATGGAAAAACGGAGGAAAAATATTCCCGGGTAAAGAGATTTCAAACATGGAGTGTTACAACTTGAAAAATAACCATAAAACCTTCACTGAATTTTTGAAAAAAAAAGATTATTCAATTTTTTTATTAGTAAGAGATGTGGATTGTAATTTATGTATCAATAAAATTGTTGATTTTCTAACTCAAATTAACAAACAACATGTTTTTATTGGCGGAGTTATTTCTTTATTCAACAATAATAAAAATTATTTAAGCAGATTTTTAAAAATCAACAAAATAAAATTTCCTGTATGGTTCGATGAAAAAAACAAAATTTTCATCAAACTGTCTGTTAAAACAGGACCTGTAATAGTTTTAATTGATAATAGAAATCAAAAAATTATTTTTATAGGAACATTATCACCATCAAACAAAGAAGAGGCAAAACACTTTTTTCAATACCTAAAGAGAATTGCAAATTAGAACAATAAAAAATCAATCTTAACTTTTAGCAAATGAGTTGTTCAATTTTCCCCTTTGTGAAAATTGAGAATTCCCCATCAAAATCTCTTCCATTGTCCCATTGACAACTTATGCCAGAAAAATACATTTTGAAAAGAAATAAGATTTAACCCTATAAAAAACCCTTTAATAGGATAAAGTCTAAATTATTACTTACATATAAAAGAACATTTCAAGGAATTAAAAGAATAAATTATGCTGGAAGAAAAAAATGCTTTGGAAGGTTAGTGATTAAGAAAAAATACCTTTTTACTCAAAATTCAAAATTTAGAATTCATCCTGCACCATGTTGTAATTTATTGCGTTAATTAAAATTCTGTTTTCTGCCATGTCAGAGATGGTGTGATCTTTAAATAAATAGAGCATGGTGAGGAACTGACGCCCAGTACCCAGCATCTAATACCCAGCACCTTTTTTATTACTTTTTTAAATTTTTCTCTTGACATAAGAGAGAGAGAGAGAGAGATAATAGGTGGCGTAATTTCCGGTTGGCGCCGACCTCTTTTTTGAAGTAAAATTTGAAGGAGGATGAGAATGAAAAAAGCGATAATAATTTCCCTTATCTTTGCTTTTGTTGCAATATTCTCAGCAAACGCCTTACAAAGAAGACAGTGGAGAGAACTTGGAGGGGTATGGGAATGCCATGAAGAAGGATTACCATCTTCTTATGATCCAGGTTGGTGTTGCCCAGACGGAAAGAAACCTCATTGCTGGAGAACAATATGTATAAACACCGATGATAATTCAGTAACCGAAGCTGTTGGCTGCAGTTGCCTTTAAAAAGAGGATAGAAAATATGCTAAAAATAAAATCATATTGGCCTGGATTATATACCAGGCCATTGCTTTTGATATTTTTTGCTTTTATAATTATTACTCTTCAAAGTTGTAATTCTGAAAGTAACCCTGAATCAAAAATAAAATCTTTTGCAAATACGAAAAAAATAAAAATTCTAATTACCGATAACAATGATTCATTTTTAACTCTTAGAAAAATCGATTATGACATTGATTCAAATTCCCTATATGGAATTTATAGTGGTATGAACCGAAATATGAATTATTTTTTTTATAAAATAAGTTTACAACCACAATCTTCCCTTGAGTTATACGGAGAAAAAGGACAGGGGCCTGATAAATTTAAATACCCGGCAGATTGTGTAAGGGTATTCAACTCTTTTGTAATGGTAGCAAGCGGTAATTCTATAAAGATTTTTGATAAAGAAGGGAATTTCATCAAAAATATAGATAACTTGCCTTTCAATATTGAGGATTTTAACTTTGATAATGGAAAACTGATTTTATTGAGAAAAATTTGGTCTCCTTCACTGATAAAAGAAAATGAGCCATATTTTGTTGAATACGACATTAGTAACAATAAAAAAACAAAATCAATACCATTTAAAACAATCTACAATGGCTTCAAAAAAAATAATATTGATTTAATAAAGCTTAAAAAACCAACATGGCTCAATGGTAGAGTTATTAATAGTCATACTGCGGTATTATTTATTGTAACGAACAGTTTTAATAGAAATGGTTTTTTAATTCTTGATGTTGAGAAAAACAAAACTATTTTCTGCAAAGCCAAACAATGCTTTAAAAACTCAGTTTTTATTCTTCCTGGAATATTTCCATCCTCATGTAATAAAAATTGTTTCTTTGTTGTAGAACAACAGTTAGGACAAGCCTTCTTAAAAGGAGCCAAAGGAAGAAATTTAACAGAGGAGGTATTAAAAAGGAACAAACCACCTTTAATATGTATCCATAGAATGGACATTGATGGAAAAGAAATTAACTCATACCTTTTTGATTGGTACCAAAAAGGTATGGTAAATATTATGTTTTTAGACTTAATTGAAACAAAACCAGAGCAATTTGCAATATTTGCCACCATAAATTTAAAAAACGAAAAAAAACACACATTATACAGAAAAAAAGCATTGTTATTGTGGAATGCGAGAGCATTTAGAAAGCAAAATTAAGAATACTTACTATAAGTTTAAGGAGAAACCATGAAATACCTGCAGGTAGTTTTCGGTATTTTATTGCTATTACCTTTTTTCGGGTGCACCCATTACAATAAAAAGAAATATCTATCAAAAATCAAATAGTGCCTTTTTTACTCTTTTGTGCTAAAATTATTTAAAATGTTAAGATGGGGGTTTCTGTGAGGGTTAAAGGATTTTTAAGCCTTCTTTTTTTATGCATTTTTACCATTTTTTTTACAAATTGCAATGTAATAGAAAAGTTTAAACATAAAGAGACAAGAGAAGAAAGTGTTGCAGAAGAAACAGATTCAACCCCTAAAGAAATCCCTGTTATTGTAACAGCAGCAAAGATAAAGAAAGGGGATCTGGTAAGGCAGATAAAAACAGAAGGGGTTGTTGTTTGTAGAGAGATATTCCAGGTTAAGGCAAAGGTTTCAGGAAAAATAAAAGGAGGGGTTTTCAAAAATGGAGAAAAGGTAAAAAAAGGAGAAGACCTGATATTAATTGACGATAGACAGTACAAACTTGAATTGATACAGGCTGAAAGCAAACTTGATAAGGCTATTGCAACCCTTGCCGTTGAAGAGGAGAATTTTAATAAAACAGACAAAATGAATAAGGAATTCTCCAAAAAACTTGACCTTCTTGAGAAAGAGTATGAAAGGGGAAATATAGATTTTCAAACCTACATAAAAAAGGGTTTTGAATTAAGAAAAGAGGCTGCAAAAAAGGGGTGGATTAGAGAAAGTGTTGTTATGGAGAGAACAGGCATCTCTCAGGCAAGGTATGCTTTAGAGCAGGCAAGGATAAACCTTGATTATTGCCACATTGAAGCACCCTTTGACGGGGTAGTGGCAAACTGTGAGGCGTTTAAGGGGAAAGAGGTTCAACCGGGAGACCATCTGCTTGACCTGTTAAATGTTAACTCTTTTATGGTTAAGGCTTCTGTCATTGAGAGTGAATTAAAGTTTTTAAAAAAGGGCAAGGGTGTTGAGGTGAGATTTGACTCCTTCCCTGGCAAGGTTTTTAAGGGCTATATTGAAGAGATCAACCCGATTGTTAACGATGAAACAAGAACTGCCGATGTTTTTATCAAATTGAAAAATACAGAGGGAATTTTTGCAGGCCTTTACGCAAATGTTTACATTGACACCGAAAGGATAAAGAACACTTACATTGTCCCGAACTCTGCCGTACTCACGAGAGAGGGAAGGACTTTGATCTTTGTAATTGATAAAACAAGCCATGCAAAATGGCTGTATGTCAGAGTTATTGCCAGAAATGACTTTTATTCTGCCATTGAGAATGCCTCAAATTACTCAAACTTCAAAGAGGGAGACCTTGTAATTGTTTCAAACAACCTGACATTGGGACATGGCTCACTGGTTGAGGTTAAAAAAATAGTCAATTGACATGATAAGGTTTTCTTTAAATAGACCGGTTACCACAATTGTTATCTTTTTTGCCGTGGTTTTTGCAGGAATTCTCTTTTTTAATCAACTTTCTTTATCACTGTTCCCTTCAATTGATTACCCTGAACTCACGGTTGTTACCGAATTCAAAGGGGCATCTCCCTTTGAGGTTGAAGAGTATGTCACTAAAAAACTTGAGCAGGCTGCATCAGGTATTGACGGGGTGAAAAAGGTTTACTCTATTTCAAGGCAGGATGTTTCAATTTTAAGAGTGGAGTTTAACTGGGGTGAAAATATTGAGTACGCCTACCTGTCGTTAAGGGAAAAACTTGATGCAGTCAGAATGAGGAGCGACTTCCCACAGGAAGCCTCAAGACCTGTAATTTTAAAGTGGAACCCGGCAGATGCACCTGTGATGGGTATATTCGTTACATCAAACCAGCCTGTTTATGAATTGACCGAGACTTTAAAAAAGGGGGTAAGACAGAGGCTTGAGGGCATAGAGGGGGTTGCCGCTGCTCAATTGAAGGGGGGACAGGAAAAGAATGTTATTGTTGAGTTTTCCCGCAAAAAGATTGAGTTCTACAAAATCGCTTTGAATGAGATTGAACATGCAATAAAGGCCTTCAATGTTGAACAAAGAGGGGGGGTTATTTCAAAGGCAGGATTCAGATACTCTCTTAGAATTGCACCGCCTATAACCTCTATTGAGGATTTAAAATTTGTTCCGGTTAAAAAGGAGGGAAACCACACTGTTTATCTGAAAGATATTGCAAGAATTTACTTCGGAAATACAAATAACAAAACAATTACAGAATTCAACGGCAAAAGGGGGGTTCTTCTTCTCATTTATAAAACACCATCTTCAAATACATTGTCTGTTATTGAGAAAGTTAAAAAAGCAATGAAATCATTTGACAACGATTTCCCCGGACTTTCCTTTTCAATTGCATTTGAAAATTCAAGGTTTATCAAGACAGCAATATCAAATGTTATCCAGACAATAGTGTTCGGTGGCATTTTAGCCTTTTTAGTTATACTCTTTTTTATAGGTGACTTTAAAGCACCTATTATCATTGGCATATCAATCCCGGTTTCAATCTTATTTACCTTTGTCATAATGAGGTTGTTCAATGTTAATTTAAACATAATGTCTTTATCCGGGCTTGCATTAGGGGTTGGAATGCTTGTTGACAATTCAATTGTGGTTATTGAAAGCATATTTCAGGAAAAAGATAAAGGTGCTGACTTTGCAGAGTATGTGGGAACTAAAAAGGTTGCCCTTGCCGTTCTTGCATCAACCTTAACAACTATTAGCGTATTTTTCCCTCTGCTATTTGTATATGGCATAGCAGGGAGGATTTTCAGGGATCAATCTTTGACAATCACCGCATCTCTTCTTGCATCATATTTTGTTGCAATAACCCTGGTTCCTGTGGTTTCAAGAATTGTGCTTTTTAAGGGGAAAAATAAAGAACAATTACCTCAATTTCCAAAAATCAATATTAAAATAGAAAATAAGAAAGACATCCTGTTTTTGCCTTCAAAAATAGCAGGTTATTTCATATCCTTTTTTCTCTTTCTACTTTCAAGATTATTTTACTTTTGTGGTTTCCTTCTATCCTTTTTTCCTTTAATTATTGTGAAAACACTGTCACCCTTTTTGAAAGGCTTTTCAAAAATTTACAATTATATTTTCAATCGCTATCATGCCCTGCTTGAAAAGGGACTTAAACATAAAAAAATGCTCTATTCAATCTCTTTCATTATACTGTTTACAGGAATTTTCTCGGGTTTTTTCCTGAAAAAAGAATTTTTCCCCACAACAAAAAGGGATTTTTTGTCGTTCACAGTTCAACTTCCGCAAAATGCATCAATTAACTCTTCAAAAATCTTTGCAAATCGGTTTTATAATTATCTTAAATCCTCAAAAAAAACTGTTTCTGTGCTTGCGGTAATAGGGGTTGACACCTCTGATATTACCTCTATCTATCAGGCAAGTGGAGAAAACATATTGAACTATACAATAAAATTCAGGGGAGATGAGTACAGATTTAAACGATTCATACTTTCTTATTTCAAAAACAAACACAATATAAACATTATTTTTAAAAAGGCATCCGATGAATTCTCCCTAATATTTAAGGGGGGAGAAACCACAATCAGGTTCCTTTCTGAAAAGAGAAAGGATTGTATTGAGTTTGCTAAAAAAGTAAAAAGGGTTCTATCAAAAGAAAATGAGGTTGTCTCAATCTCTGACAACTTTTCTGAGTTTTCAAAAAACGGGGTAAACCTTATATTCGACAGGGAAAAACTTGCAGAATTCAACCTTTCGGCCTCTCAAATTGCAAACATAATCTCCTCTTCTGTAAACGGAAAAATTGTCTCAATTCTAAAGAAAACAGGAGAAAATTTCGGGATAAGACTGATCCTTGACAGAAGAGAAAGGCAATCATTAAGTACCATACTCTCTCTCCCGGTATTTTACAATGGTAAAACATACCCTATTAACTATTTTTTGAAGAAAGAAAGTATTAAAATTCCCGGACAACTTGAAAGAGAAAGACAGATGCCTGTTACAAAACTCATATTTAACCTTAAAAAAGGGACAAACAGAGATGAGTTTGTAAAAAAGGTTTTGAAAAAGATAAACAAAATAGGCCATTCGGGCATAATAGTACTCCCCGGCGACGAGTTAATTGAAATGAAAAGGTCTTTAACCTCCCTTAAAATAACCCTTATTCTATCTTTTCTCCTTGTTTACCTTTTGCTCTGTGCCCAGTTTGAATCATTCCTTATCCCATTTGTTGTGATCTTCACATTCCCAATGGGTCTTGCAGGTGCTCTTTCTCTACTGTTTTTAACCGGGCAAACATTAAATGTAATATCGGCAATAGGCCTTATTATTCTGTCAGGTATAGTGGTGAACGATGCAATAGTAAAGGTTGATTGTATCCACCAGAAGGTATTGAGTGGCACAGATGTTTACACAGCAATAATGGAAGCATCATCTGAGAGATTCAGGCCTATATGGATGACAACAGTAACAACCGTTGTCGGACTTTTACCTGTTTTTATAATTAAGGGAGCAGGATCAGATTTGTTGAAACCCCTTGCTATTGTTTTAACCGGGGGGATGCTGCTATCAACAACATTAACTTTATTCCTTATTCCTGCTCTCTATGCCTTTTTTGTGAAGAAAAATGGTTGATTTTGTATTAAAAAGACCTGTGTTTATCACAATTGTATACTTTCTTCTTGTTGTTATTGGAATTTTTGCGATAAAAAACATAAAGATAAACCTTTTACCTGAAATTAGCGGGCCAAAGATAATCGTCTCAACAGACTGGCCCTATACCTCACCAAAAACCATAGAAATGAAAATAACCGCACCCATTGAAGAGATGGCATGGAAGCTTCCGGAAGTAAAAAACACCATCTCAAGGTCCTCATACGGCAGTTCAACAGTTGAAATAGAACTTAACAAAAAGGCAAATGTAAGATTTGCCGAGTTTTTAATAAAAGAAGAGATTGCAGAACTAAAGAAAAATCTGCCTTATGGTGTTTTTGGCCCCTATGTTTTAAGGAGTATACCTGAAGAGTTAAAGGAAAGAAATAAAGACTTTTTCAGGTTTCAGGTAATTGCACCGATGGGGGTTCAGAAGGTAAGGGAATTTACAACAAAAAACATAATCCCTGTAATCTCTGCAATTTACGGTGTATCCACCGTGACGGTTTACGGTGGTTCTGAACCTGTAATAAAAATAATTCTCTATAAAGAAAAAATGAAACAAACCGGTATAACCTTAAACCATGTTTTAAAAGCAATAAGAACACTGTCAATACCCCCTATTTCTGTATCAATTGAAAAACAGAACAGAAAAACCATAGTTATAGCCGGGAAAATTGATGTGCAATTAAAAGAGATTGAAAAACTGCCTGTTGCTGTAAAAGGAAAGAGAATAATAACCCTATCTGAAATAGCAGGAGTTTACAGAGGATACGGTATGCTCTACTCCCTTTCAAGGGTAAACGGGATGGACGCTGTTACAGTAACGATAGATAAAAACAGGGATGCAAACGCTGTTGAACTTTCTGAAAAAATAAATAAAAAACTTAATGAACTGAAAAAAAGATTTTCCTTTTTAAGATTCAAGATTATTGAAGATTCAGGCAAAGAGATAAAAAAAGAAATCAAAAATCTGTTTATAAAGGCAGGCTACATTTTTTCATGTGTTTTTTTAAGCCTTGTAATATTCCTTTTTTCAATCAGGACACCGCTTATTGTGGTTCTATCAATACTTTTTTCTTCCCTTTTCACCATTGACTTCTTCTTCCTATTTGGGATGTCGGTTAATCTGATTACATTAACCGGACTTGCCCTTGGATTCGGAATGATAGTTGACAATTCTATTGTGGTTGGAGAAAGCATAATTGATTACCTTAAAGAAGGGTATAACAGAAAAGATGCTATTATTACAGGGACGAATGATGTTGTGGGAAGCGTTCTTGCATCAACCTTAACAACAATAGGGGTATTCTTTGCGTTTGTTTTTATATCTGGAAGAATGGCCACATACTACAAACCGCTGGCCTACTCTGTTGTTATTGCACTTTTATCCTCAATGTTTATAGCCTTTACCCTTATTCCCCTTTTATTCTTTTACACAAATGCAGGAAGCAAAAAAAGGCTCTTAATAAGATTTGAATTCCTGAAAAAGCCCTTACAATTTCTTACAAAAGCATGGTTACCAATGGTTATTCTTTTCGTTTACATCTTCAATTACTCCTATGTTAAGTTCAGAGATGAGGTGATAAAGGGAAAATTCGGGTGGGAAATTGAAAACAATACTCTCTATCTTTCAATAAGAATGCCAGGAGAAACTGATATCTCAACCATAGTTGACATAATGACCCCAATTGAAAGGGAGGTTTTAAAAAGCAAAGCAATAAAGGAAGAGGTACTTACAATTTACAAAAAAGGTGCTTACATGATAATCAAGTTTAAAGAAAACTACAAAAACACATTAGTACCTCTTACTTTAAAAAGCAAACTGATAGGCCTGGTATCCCCCCTTGCAGGAATAACAGTAAGTGTGTATGGTATTGATGACAAAAGTTACTATTCATCGCCAGGTGGAATTGGAGGATTTTTCAGCTCTCAGATTAAAATAAGTGGATTTGTATTTGAGAAAGTCCAACAACTTGCAGAATATGTTAAAAAAATTGCGTTAAAGAATTCAAGAAGGGTGAGGAAGGCTGTCATCTCTTACGACAGAAGATTCTGGTACAGAGGAGATAAAAAAGAGTATGTAATTGTATTCAAAAAAGGGTTTATGGCAAAACACAACATAAACATAGGAGAATTGATCTCGTTTATTTCAGCAAACCTGAAAACAGAGTACAGTTTCAGGGTGAAGTTCAAGGGAGATGAAATACCTCTTGACATCAGGTTTTACGGCGACAAAACCTTTACTCCTGATAATTTTTACAATCTGATATTCAAAACAGGAAAAGGAACATTTAAACTCAGAGAACTACTAAAGATTAAAGAAAGAAAGACAGGCACCTCAATTGTCAAGGAAAATCAGAAATACACAGCAAGAATTATGTGGAATTACATAGGCTCATACAAAGGGTCTGAGAGATACCTTAAAAGGGTTTTTAAAAAGATCGAATTGGCCCCAGGATACACAAAAAGCATGGGTTCGGGTTTTATGACAAAAAAAGAAACAAAAATGGTTTACAAAGGATATATAATTGCAATAGTTATACTCTATCTTATACTTGCATCATATTTTGAATCCTTTTACTACCCAGTAATAGTGATGTTTTCAGTGCCCTTTTCGCTTGTAGGTGTTTTCATGATATTCTGGCTTGGAAATTACAGTTTTGATTCAGCAGCCTACATTGCTTTAATTCTGATATTCGGGGTTGTGGTAAACGATGCAATACTATATGTTGACTATTACAGAAAACATGCAGAAAAAATTGCAGAGTTAGCATCCATAAAGAGAATAAGGGCAATGCTTCTCACCACCCTTACAACAATTGCAGGAATGATTCCCCTAATAATTCACAAAGGGGGAGAGATAAACAATCAGAATGTGTGGCAATCCCTTGGAATAGCAACCATTGGAGGATTAACAGCATCAACCTTTTTCACAATATTCTTCCTTCCATCATTTATGAAATTGACTGAATATTTAAAAAATTTACTTTTGATTATAATATCTTCATTAATAACTGGGATAAAACAAAATTTAAACATAACAAACACCAAAAAACATGAGGATTCTTATCCTTTTTAAAAATCTTATCTAATTTCAATTTAGAAAATAGTATTGTTTTCATTTAAAAAATAAGTCTTAGCCCTGTGGTATAATTTTAAAAAACACTTTAAGGAGTACATCTATGAAGAAACTTCCAATAGGGTTAAACAGTTTCAGGGACATAGTTGAAGGAAATTACATATACGCTGACAAAACAAAGCACCTTTTCCAGATGGTTGAAAATGGTAAGTATTACTTCCTCTCCCGCCCAAGGAGGTTTGGTAAAACATTAACAGTTGATGTTTTAATGCACCTTTTTGAGGGGCACAAAGAGTTGTTTGAAGGGCTTTACATCCATGATAAGTGGAACTGGGATA
>JALSOA010000036.1 GCA_026986725.1 Acidobacteriota bacterium | reverse complement strand
TCAAGCCTTAATATATCGCTTTTGGGGACCAGCCCCTCTTTTCTAAACTTTTTTACCTGCAACAGATGCCTGTCTATGTCTTCTATGGTGTGGTTTATAATCTCTATAGATTCTTTTAGTTCAATTGCCTGTTCGTACCTTTCAATAAGGGCAATTGCAATCTCTCTTTTTTTCAAAGAAAGGTTGTATTTTGAAGCAATCACTCCCTTTTTTGCAGTTTTGTATGCTGATTTTCTTCCACCAAAATCAAACAGCAACCAGTTCATGGTGAGATTAAACTGTGTGAAATTATCATCAGTGATTGGAAAGGTTACAAATTGATGGCTTGCAGGGTTTAAAGGAAAGATAACGAGTGGTTCGTTCTGGTACACAACCTTGAACATCTCCGCTTCAATTTCAGGCAGATAAAGAGATCTTGCTGATTTTAAATTATATTTTGAAGATTCAATTTCATTGTTTGCAGATCGTAATTCCCGGTTGTTTTTAAAGGCAAGGTTTAACAGGGTGTTAAAATCATGTGCAGGGGATAAAAAGGAGATCAAAAAGACAAGTACTATTGTTTTCCTCATTTTAAAGCCTCCAATCCTGCAAGGATAAACCTGAAAAGTGCTTCTGCATCGTCTTCTTCTTCACTTTCCGGGTTTAAAAGATAGAATTTATTAAAGTTTACAAGTTGTTCGTGTATTGCAAATGATATCTTTTGTTTTTTTCTTTTTACTCCAAGTTGAGAGATTATTTTTTCTATCAGGTCTGTTACCCTTTTTAAGTGATTGCTTATAAATCTTCCGTGTTCATTTTCAGGGGAAGGAATAATACATTCTGCCATTTTGATTTCATGAGCATAGAGGAGAAGGATATCCCTGTTTTTTTTAAAAAACTCAATGGTGGTTTTGACTATGTTGAACAGTCTCTCTTCAGGTTTTTTTAACTTTCTGTCTTCTTTAATTAAGTTTTCCCATACTCTGTCAACAGAATACTCTATTACACAGTACAGAAGTTCGTTTTTGCTTTTAAAGTAATTGTAAAATGTGCCTTTTGCGACACCACAGTATGTGGCAAGTTTCTCCATTGAGAATTCTCCCATACCATGCTTTGATATAAATTCTTTTGTTTTTTTCAATATTGCCTCTTTTTTCAATTGTTCAAAGTTTATTCCCATTTAAACCCCCGTATCAAAAAATGACTGCTAAGTCATAATAGTGAATTATAGTTCAAAAGTCAAGGATTGATTTGATGTTGTTATGGATGTGTATGCTATAATTGTTATGAAAAAAAGGAGGGGTTATGAAGTTTAATGAGAAGTTATTGGATATTATTGTTTGCCCTGAATGTAAGATTGAGTTGAAACTGGTAAACGAGGGGAGAGGGCTCAAATGTGAGCAGTGTAAAAGGGTTTATCCTATTGATGAGAATGGAATCCCCCATCTTTTGATTGAGGAAGCGATAATTGACGAATAGGTATTTTGTTTCTGCGGTAAAACGGATCAGGGTTTTTTACAGAGATGTTAAAGGCTTGCGAGGAAACAGTTTTGATTTAAAGGTTGTTTTTTCTTCTTCTTCCCTTGACAGAAGCGGTTTTGTGATTGACTTTGAAAAGGTCTCTTCAGTACTTGACAGGTTTAAGAAAATGGTTGAATCTGAAGAGTTGAATGCCTTTGTTAAGTCTGATTGCCTTGATTTCAGGGATTTCCTGATTTTTACAAAAGATTTTGTTGAAAGATCAGTTGAACAACATAATATTTTTATTGAAGAGGTTTCTGTTTTTAACGAAGAGGAGGGGTATATTGCAAGGTTTGAGAATGGGTGTAATGGCAGAGATTAAAGATTATTTGAAAAAACATGGTGTTACAGTGATTCTGATTTACAGCTTTGTGGTGACTTTGCTTCTGGTAATTTCATATATGTTTAGACCTGTTGTGGTTTCAGGAAACAGTATGCTTCCGACTCTTTCAAACAATGAGACGGTTTTTATTGAAAGGGTTTTAAGGAGGCAGGATATAAAGAAAGGTGATATAATTGTTTTTCATTCCCCATTTGAGTACAACAGGCTTTTGATAAAGAGGATTATTGCAGTTGAGGGAGATACGGTTGCCATTGTGAATGGATCTGTTTTTGTTAACGGCAAAAAGATTTTTGAACCTTATATCAACAGTGTTAAAAGCCATGAAACCATACCGTTAACGGTTGTGCCTGAGGATTGCTTTTTTGTTTTAGGAGACAACAGGGTTGTAAGCTCTGATTCACGGGAGTTTGGTTTTGTCAGATTTAATGACATTTACGGCAAGCTTGTATTCAAACCGTTTAAATAAACTTTTTTCTTTCCTTGAACAAACGGATTTAAATTCTCTGAAAAAAAATGCTATTTTAAGGCTTATAAAGAATAGGTTTTCCTTTCTTGAGAGGGAAAGTAGCAAAAGGTTTTTAGCCCCTTTTTATAATGTGTGTGAAGTAATCAATCCTGCTCAATATAAAGATTTTTCAGGAGATATTGTCAGGATTGGGAGAGAAAATGAAATTGATATGGAGGAAAAGGAATTTCTTTTCGGGGAATTAAAAAAATTGATGCCATGGAGAAAAGGGCCTTTTTCTGTTTTTGGAATTGAGATTGATGCTGAGTGGAGAAGTTATAGAAAGTGGAATAGAATAAAACCCTTTTTGCCTGACCTTGAAGGGAAAGTGGTGTGTGATGTGGGGTGCAATAATGGATATTACATGTTTAAAATGGCTGAACTTAATCCTGCTTTTGTGCTTGGAATTGATCCGACAGTGCAGTATTTCTCTCAATTTAGCCTTCTTAATCACATTGCCGGGGTTGATTTTTTAAACTTTCAATTGATTGGAGTTGAACAAATTGACCTTTTTGAACAGGTTTTTGATGTGGTTTTTTTAATGGGAATTATCTATCATCATCCATCACCGGTGGATATTTTAAAGAAGGTAAGGGTGTCGATGAAGCCTGGGGGAACTTTAATTGTAGAATCTCAGGGTATTGAAGGTGAACTTCCAGTTGCTTTGTTTCCTGAAAAAAGATATGCAAAGGTTCCTGGTACTTACTTTGTCCCCACTCCTTCATGCCTTAAAAACTTTTTAAAAAGGGCTGGTTTTAAGGAGATTGATGTTTTTTATAAACACAAAATGAGTTCAAAGGAACAGAGAAGAACAGAATGGATGCTTTATGAGTCTTACAGTGATTTTGTTAACGAGGATAACACATTAACGGTGGAAGGTTACCCTGCTCCCATCAGAATTTACGCTATTGCAAGGAGTTAGATTTTCTGTTTGACATTGCTTTGTTCAGTTTCATCCTGATCAAATTGCTCCTATCATCCGGGAGGGTAAGGTTTATGTTATTGTTCCAGAGCCTGTTTTGGATGTAAATGCCCTGGGTAAAGTGAAGTATATTTAACAGTGTTTTCTCCTCGTATGTTTCTATGTTGTCAAATACGGTCATCTCGCCGTTTTCAAGTTTCATGAGTGCAAATGTGTTGTGTAATCCAAGCGCACGGCCAAACACCTGCCTGTCCCCAAAAAATGATAGTCCAAGCCATGGGTTTTTGAAGTTTTCAAATTGAAGAAGGTGAACAAGGGTTGGAGCAAGGTCTATTGAGGTTGTATTGGCGACAAAACTTTTAGGAAGATTGTGTATGGGATCGTAAATAATGAGGCACACTCTATCAAATGTTGAGTGGGAAACATTTTTTTTAAATGTCTGATTAAATGGGATTGTTGGGTTGTGAGCATGATCCGCCGTTAAAATGACCATGGTGTTGTCTTTTAAAGGGCTTTTTTGAAACCATTTCCAGAAAATTCCAAACGAGTAATCAAGGTTATATACCTGGGTTAGTATCGGGTTATCAGGTATTTTTGGGTATTTTTTTGCCTTTTCCCCCGGCATGTACCCCGAATGTGTTTCAATGGTTGATACTGCAAGAAAAAATGGTTGAGTTTTTGACAGTTTTTCTGTTAAATCTCTGACAACCCTGAATACTGTCTGATCGTCTGCACCGCAGTATTCAGGAAAACCTTTTTTCGGTCTGTATCTGTTATATATTGAATCCTCTTCAAAGTATGTTTTGTCAAAACCAAGTGCAAGTATCTGTGGTTTTAAGAATGTGTCAAATCCTGAACTATGGGTTAGGTATGCTGTTTGATACCCGTGTCGTTTCAGTACATGCACTATGCTTAAAAGTTTGTTAACTTTTATGTTGTCTGAAGTAATGTCCCAATCGTACCAGTTGAATGGAGGGTAAAAAGATGCCATCTGTCCCTGAAGCCCGGGTATGGTTGGATAAGTGTGATTATAATAATTGTAAACCACCATTGAATGCTTTGAAAATTCCTCAATATCAGGGGTGAGATTTTCGTACTCTTTGTTGTAAGGGTTTACCATTCCTGCAGAGAGGCTTTCCACAAAGAAAATAATGATGTTGGGTGTTTTAATATATTTTACCTTTTTAAAAGGTAACCTTGAAGTGTAAACAAAGTTTTTGATAAGAGGGTAACTTTTGCCCTGGTGCACAAAAATACCATAATTTTTTGCTGTTTCTAACTCAGTTTTTGAAAGGGGCTTCACCCTGTAGAGATCACGGCTTTCAATTGCAAGATAAAAGATCTTTAAAAATTCTCTAACAGGTGGGTAGAAGTTTACTGAATAATACTTTTTGAACTTTATTGTAGATATGCTGTTCATTGTGAAGTAGACTAAAATAATATTCATTGTGAAAAGAACTCCAACAATTTTAAAATAGTTATGACGACAGAATTTCCTGGTTAGATAATCGATTGCAATGCCTGTAAGGAATATTGAAGTCAAGGTTGAAATAAAGATCGCAATTGAAACAGGATTTATTACAAAACCAATGTACCTTATCTGAAGGATTGGCTGGAGTTTTATATATTCTCCTGTGAAATACATTGCAACGAATTGAACTGGAATGATTAGAAGGATTAAAAATCTGAAAAAACTGAATATTAATTTTAGATTTCTTTTTTCTATCAATGAAGTCGTAATTAAAAAAGCAGCAAGGAGAGAGTTTTCTATTAGAAAAAATTTCATGAGAGAGATTGTTTTTATTGAAAAAAGGGGGATAGCCCTATCACTGATACATGATGGGCATTTCCACATAGTGTAAAGGTAAAATTCCCCGTATGAGACAAAAAAGATAACCAGAGTTATGGTAAGAATAATGTAAAACTCTTTAGATTTTTTTCTGATGAAGTCATTATCCAAGGGCAACATCCAGCACCATCATAACTGTAAAGCCTATCATTGCTCCCATTGTTGACCAGTCTGTTTCTGAATTCAACTGGGATTCAGGTATTAACTCTTCAATAACAACATATATCATTGCCCCGGCGGCAAAGGAAAGGGCAAAGGGTAGTATTTTTATAAAAACAGTAACAAGCCATGCCCCGAATACCCCGGCAATAGGTTCAACAATTCCGGAAGCCTGGCCATAAAAGAATGATTTTGTTCTTGTTAGCTTTTCTCTTCTCAATGGAATTGATACGGCAGCCCCTTCGGGGAAGTTTTGAAGTCCAATACCTATTGCCAGTGCTATGGCTCCCCCTATTGTTGCATTTGTCTGATGTATTGCCGCTGCTCCAAAGGCAACGCCAACGGCAAGCCCTTCCGGGATATTGTGAAGTGTTATTGCAAGGACCAAAAGTATGCTTCTTTTTAGAGAGGTATGTATGCCTTCAGCCTTATCAATGTCAAGGCCAAGGTGAAGGTGGGGCATAATCTTGTCCACAATAAAAAGAAATACCCCTCCACTTAAAAACCCCGATGCCGCTGTCAGCCATGGGTTTTTCCCCAATTGTTCACTCATTTCTATTGCAGGGGCAAGAAGTGACCAGAAGGATGCAGCAATCATAACTCCAGCAGCAAATCCAAGCATTATGTCAAGAACATTTTTCTTTATCTCTTTAAAAAAGAACACCATTGCAGCACCGAGGGCTGTCACAAACCAGGTGAAAATCGTTGCAAAGAGTGCCTGCATCACAGGATTGTAATTTTTGATAAAGCCTTCAATGCCCATTTTTATTCTCCTTTTTCTTCAAATAGAATATCGCCTGATTTTTTCCAGAACTGATAAAAATAATCTATTCCCGATGCTATTGATACAAACAAAACAATCCACAATGAAACAATGCCAATTTTTTTCAGCACCATATATTTTTCTCCTAATATCAGGAATGAAATAGCGGCCATCTGCATTACTGTTTTTATTTTGCCCCACATTGATGCAGCGATTATTATCTTGTAGGTTGTTGCTATCTGTCTCAATCCGTTGACTGCGAACTCTCTGCCTATGATTATAACAACCATCCATGCAGGGGCTAACTTTAACTCAACAAGGGAGATGAATGCCCCTGCGATAAGAAGTTTGTCTGCAAGTGGGTCAAGGAGTTGTCCAAGAGGGGTTATCTGTTTCCTTTTTCTTGCAAGGTATCCGTCGAAGAAATCTGTAATTGATGCAACCCAGAAAACAATAATACCGATAATTTCTTTACCTTCGATCCTTGTTAGAAGCACAACTACAAGGATTGGAACCATAAATATTCTGAAAATTGTGAGATAGGTGGGAAGGTTTATCTTTCTCCACATGTTTAGATTATACACCTTTTTTTGTTAAAATTGTTAATCCACCACAGTAAGGGTGGTGGGTGATTTTGAACTCTTTACATTCTTCCTGAAATGCAATCTTTTCGTTAAATTTCTTTTCGCAAAATTCCTCAATTGCCCTTATTACCCCTCTTTTGTTATCCCAGCCGTTTTCGTAAGATCCGTCTTTTCTCCTGATTAAAAATCCCATATTTGTGTCGTGAAAGATAACCTTTGCCCTATTTGAAAGGTATGGAAACCAGTGTTTTATTTCCTCTTTTGTGTGGTGGAACAAATGTGATGTGTCTATGAATAAAATATCTATTTCAGGTTTTATGCTTTTTCTTTGACACCATTTTTTAAACCCCTTTGCAAACTCTATATCATCATTTTTTACGAAAAACCATCTGTCATAGTTAGAAATGCCCGAACAATCTTCTATGTCAACACTAACTAAAATTGAATTGCATTTTTTTGCAACCCTTTCAAGTACAAAGGTTGATTCTCCCCCTCTTACCCCAAGTTCAACGATGAGGTCAGGGTTTATCTGAATGCTCTCTCTGTATATCGTAAGCAGGTGATCGTTGATATCCGTTCTTTTTAAACTTTTTTCAAATATCTCTTTCTCAAATGTGTCTGAAAATGTTTTTTTTTGCTTTTTTGCAGGGTGAAGGAAGTTGTAACACCTTGCATATAGATATGAGAAAAGTCTTTTAACAAAGTTTGTGTCGCATTCATTTTTTTTCATTTAACACATCCTTTAATATCAATTCACCTATTGCTTCAGGAGAAAAGTTTGTTTTATAAAACCTGTAAGCCGTTTCACTCAATGATTTTAATTCAGATAGATCCCTTTTTTTAAAGTTTAATATTGATTTTGCAATTTCTTTTCCATTGTTTTCACATAGAATCACAAAGTCTTTATTTTTGAAAACTCTTTCTGCTGCAGGTGTTTTCCCTGTTATAACAGGTCTTCCACATGCTAAAGCATCGTAGATCTTGCACGGTATTACAACTTTTGCCCTCTCGTTTCCACCAAATATTCCAAGAATAAGGTGGCTTTTCTGTATGTACCCTTTCAATTTTTGAGGGGATGTGAACTCATTTATGAATGTTATGTTTTTCAAATTCGAATCTTTAAATAAAAAGTCATTCTTTCCTTTGCCAACTAAAATAAAGTGTATGCTTTTTTCTTGTTCAAGTAATTTTATTGCTTCTTTTATTTTGTCTATCCCGTGAAGATTTAAAAATGTGCCGAAAAAAAGAACATTGAATCTGTTTTTGTGTTCGGGATATGGAAGGAAAGAGAAGTACTCTTCGCTTTCTCCAACGGGTATTGTTAAAAATTTTTTTCTGTCAATTTTAAAAAGGTCATTGATAAAATCCCTGTGTTCATCTGTGTCGATGATAACTCTGTCAGGTATTAAAAGAGATGCTCTGTCAAAGTAAAACAGGGCTTTTGAGAAAAATGAGTTCTTTTTTAAAATCCCTCTTTCATAAACAAGGGATTCGTATATTGAAAAGAAATAATCAAGGTATAAAGTCGCTTTACTTCCGGTTAATATAAGGAAAAGTTTTATAAAAAAAACCTCAAAGTATCCTGGAAATCCCACTATTACAGCATCGGCGTTTTTAAACTCTTCTATATGACTTGCAAAGAAAAACAGGGATTTTAAAAATGGAATCAACTTTTTTAAAGGTTTTTTTACGCTTTTTTCCTTTTCTTCTTTCCCTTTCCACAGAGGATAAAAGATCTCTTTGAAATTGCACCTGTCTTTTAATCCGTTTATTATTGTATTTATTCGCGGGTACCCTTCTCCTTTTGAATAATTGCCCGCAAGTACAATCTTTAGCTTTTCCATAATTCTTCCCTTTCCAGTTTAATATAAATGATTTGACAGAAAATTAAAGAATTATTTAAATAGAAAATGAAAAAATGTGATTGAAGGAGGAATTTTTGAAAAATCTTTTTTTAATAACAGGTGCTTCAAGGGGTATAGGAAGGGGTATTGTTGAGGAGATCTCCGATCAATTTAAAGATGAAAAAAACCTTTTTGTGCTTGTATCGAGAAACATGGAAAGACTTAAAGAGGTTAAAAGGGTTCTTTTTATTGATGCTATTTTGGTAGAGGCAGATCTTTCTTCCCCTCTTAATGCTGTTAAGGTGATTGAGGAGAAATTAAGAAGCCTCCCGGAAGATTTTGATAGATATGTGCTTGTGAACAATGCCGGGGTGATTGAACCGGTAGGGTTTCTGGGAGAAATTGAAAATAAAGAGGTTGAGAAAAACATAAATGTTAACCTCCTGTCATCTCTTCTTCTTACAAACACCTTTCTTTCTGTTTTTAAAAACAAAAAGAGAGAAATGTTTATCTTAAACATATCTTCTGGAGCAGGGAGAATGCCTATTGTTTGCTGGAGTGCATACTGTGCTTCAAAGGCTGGAATGGATATGTTCTCAAAGGTGTTACAGGAGGAGAATTCAAATGTCAGGGTATTTTCAATAGCACCTGGGATAGTTGAAACCGATATGCAAAAGGTCATCAGATCATTGGACAGGAGAAAATTTCCCCTGATTGACAATTTTGTAAGGTTAAAGGAAGAAGGAATGCTTAAAAGCGTTGACAAATGTGCGCGGGAGATTGTCTCTATTTTGAAAAATCCGGATAAATTTGAAACAATTGTTTCATTCTGAATGTAAATAAGTTTTGAGCAAATAAAAGGGGGGGATATGAAAAGGTTTTTCATTTGTGCTTTGTTGTTGTTTATATTGCCTGTTTTTGCAGGTGAGTTGTCTGACCTTTCTAAAAAGGCTGATAAGTTTAAGGGAAAGTACGATTATGTTTCCCTTTATCAGAAAACCTATGTAAAGGTTAAGCAAAGCGGTGCAACCAGTGTTATAGAAGAAAATGCGGTAAAGGTTTTAAACAACAACGGTGCGAAAAGGTTTTACACTGTTTCTAAATTCTATGACCCTCTAACATCCGAAATAAAAGTTGTTGATGCTTACATTTTGAGAAAAGAGGGTAAAAAAGAAAAAATTGACCTGAAAAAAGTTGCTGTTTATCCCCAGCCTGCAAGGTGGATTTACTGGCCAAATACAAGGGTGTCTATACCCTTTGGTCTTTTGAATCCGGGGGATGTTGTGGTTTACAGGATAAAGAGGCAGGGTTTTTCTTATGCTTTGCTTGAGAAAAATGTAAAGGGAGATGAATCAAGGTTTGAGCCGCCGATGAAGGGCGAATTTTACGATATAGTAAATTTTCAGGGATTTGTCCCAATACTTGAAAAAGAATACTCTGTTGAATTGCCTGAAAAAAAGAACATACAGTTTAAATACTTCAACGGTGAAGTTACCCCTATTGCGGAGTTCACCGATTACGGTATGAAGTACACATTTAAAAAGTGTGATATCCCTGCAATAAAAAGGGAGCCTTTTATGGTTGACCTTTCTGATATCTGTCAGAAACTTCTTGTGTCAACCACCCATTCTTGGAAGGATAAGTCTGAGTGGTTTTACAAAATAAACGAGAATTTTGCTTTTCATGTAACCCCTGAGATAAAGAAAAAGGTTATGGAGATTGTGAAAGGTGCAAAGAGCGATGAGGAGAAGATAGACAGGTTAAACCACTGGGTTGCACATTACATCAGGTATTCGGGGCTTTCAATGGGCAGGGGTGAAGGGTATACTCTGCACCCATCTGAAATGACTTTTAGAGACAGGCAGGGGGTATGCAAGGACAAGGCAGGTATGCTTATCACATTTTTAAGGGCTGCTGGTTTTGAAGCATACCCTGCAATGACAATGGCTGGCGCAAGGATTGAGGATTTCCCGGCTGATTTTTTCAACCATTGTGTTGTCGCATTAAGACAAAGGGATGGAAAGTTCAGAATGCTTGACCCGACATGGGTACCGTGGGTAAGGGAAGAGTGGTCTTCCGCAGAGCAGGAACAGCAGTACCTGATAGGTTACAAAAAGGGGCAGCCTCTGAGAACCACCCCTTATTCCCCACCTGAAAAGCACTTTTATAAACTTAACTTAAAGGCAAGGGTAAACGAAAAAGGAAAAGCAATTATTTCTCTTTCTCTTGAGGCGGAGGGGCAAACGGATGCAAGGCTTAGAAGGTATATGCAGGGGATAAAAGACAATTCGGGGGAGATATACCTTAAAAGAATTGTGTATTCTGCTTTTCCACAGGCAATTGTGAAGAAGGTGAAGTATCAGGATCCTTACGATATTTCAAAGAGAATGAAGATTGAAATGCTTTTTGAAGTGCCTGATTACGCCTTTGTAAAAGGTCATACAATTTATTTAAAATCTCCTGCAATAAAGTACCTGATCACTGATTCTGTAAACAGACTCTTTCACCTGAATGTAAAGGCAAAAAAAAGGAAGTACGGAATTCGCTCTTCCTGTACCAAACTGATTGAGGTGAATGAGGAGATACATCTGCCTTTTAAATTGAAAAAAGGGGATTGCAAATTGCCTGAAAAAAGGGATTTCAAAGGAAAGTTTGCAGATTTAAACCTTGATTACAGGGTTGAAGATGACACCATTTATGGCAATGTAAAGGTTGTTTTTAAGAAAAGGGTTTATCCCCCTGAAGCCTACAATGATTTAAAGAGTGTTATTTCAGGGGTTAAAGATGCAGGGGATGGCTTTATTGAGGTTGTGGGAGGTGTGAAGTGAAAAGGTTAATTGCCTCTTTGTTCTTGCTTTTCGGCTTTATTTGTTTTGGCTCACAGGTTGAGATAGTTTATAAAAAAATAGATGTTCATATACTTGAGGATGGCAGGGTTGTTCAACATGTTTACGAAAAGGTAAAGATAAATGGATTTACTGGAATGAGAAGGGCAGGGGAGTGGTTTTACACCTACAACCCTGAATTGACAGAGGTAAATATAATAAAATCAATAACTCATAATTCCGAGGGCGAGGTTATTAAATCCCCTGACAATGCAATACTTGACTTTTCCCCTTACAGTGTGGAGAATGCACCTGATTTTTCAAACATAAGAGAGAAGATTGTTTCCCATACAGGGCTTGAGCCTGAATGTATGGTTGAGTTTGAATACGAGATAAAAGACAGGGTTCCTCACAGGCTTGTTTTACTCCTTGATTTAAGGGATAGATTCTTTACAAAAAAGGTTGAGGTAAACATTGTTGATAACCGGCATTGTCCCGTTTATTACTATAATGTTAGAAAAAGCGGAGGGAATTTTTTGGCTAAAGATGTTTCCACTTATTACACAAATTCAATGGGTGCCGAGTACTTTAAACACACACCGGCAATTGCGCTTATAATAAAAGACCCGGATAGGTACTTTAAAAATTATCTCCATTCTTTAAGTGAAAATGATGCAGGTTCTATTCTCTCTATAATGGGGCTAAAGGGGTTAAACGGAAAAGCCCTTGCCGAGGGTATTTTTGATTTTTTGGAAAACAGGCTGAACACCGTTAATTTGCCTTACAGGGCTTTGAACTACAAGTGCAGGAATTTTAAAGAGGTTGTTAAATCCGGCTATGCCACCGATCTGGAGAAGAATGCTTTAATGTGGTGGTTGCTTAAAGAAAAGGGGTATAATCCACATTTCCTTGTTGGCTCAACCCTGATTGAAGAGGGAAAGCCTCTTAATATTTGGTGGTTCGGCGTGAAGGTGAATGGAAATGTGTACTCAAAAGATTTTTCCCTTCCTTTTTACTCTTTGAACGGTAAAAGAGTTTTTTTCCCTTATGTTAAGGCTAACCTATTTGTAAAACTTGAGAAGGTTAAAGATGGATTTAAGGGCAATTATTACTTTGAGGGAGCAAATTGCTCTAAGTTTTCAATACTGAATTTCTCAAAAAAGGACAAAGAAATCCTTGAGAAAAATGGTAATCTCATTGTTGAACGGGGGAAGGTTGAGGGAAAGATTAAAAAAGGTGTTTTAAAACTTTCAAACTGGGTGGGAGATAGTTTGCCCTTTGGAATAGGCGGTTTAAGTTTTTATAACATTCTGTCAATTGATTATCCTGTAAACATTGTTGAAACCTATGTTGCAAAACTTGATTCAGGCATTAAACCTCTCTTTCACAACTGTGTTATTAAAAACAGGGCAGGTACCTCAAAGGTTGAGTACAGGATTGAGGGCAATTCGCTTAACATCAGGAGAAGCATAAGTATTAGAAAGGGTTTTTACGAGGGGAAAAGCATAGACTTGATTCGTAAACTTCTTATACCCTATACATCGGAGTTTTACTCAACTGTAATTTTAAAATAACCTTTCAAGAAGGGCGCAGATTTCAATGTGTGAGGTTGCGGGGAAATTGTCAACCAGAACCAGTTTTTTCAGGGTGTAATTGGCAAGGTTTTTGATGTCCCTTGCAAGGGTTGAAACATTGCAGGAAACATAAACAACCTTTGCAGGGGATAGTTTTTTTATTTTATGTAAAACCTTTCCCTGGAGCCCATCTCTGGGAGGGTCAACTAAAACCGTATCAAAGTTTTCCTCTAAAAAAAGTTCCGATGGTATACAGTGTGTTTCAATGTTTTTAAAGCCATTTAATTCAATGCTTTTTTTCAGGCACTCAATTGCCGATTTGCTCTGCTCATAGCAAGTTACTCTGTCAACCCTTAAACTTAATGGCAAACTGAAAAGCCCTGATCCACAGTATAGTTCAAGTACTTTTCCCCCCTTTCCCGCCATTTCAACAACAAGGTTTACAAAATCTTTAAGGGTATATCTGTTTGCCTGAATAAAATTTCCCGCCCTGTGGAGCATTTTGTGGTTTCCAAAATTCAATTCAATTTCTTTCCCAATTTCACCTTTGAAGTAAACCTGTGCATTTTCTTCAAATGGGTGTGCTTCTATAAAAAAGTCTCTGTTTACTCTCCTTTTTCTCATTTTTTTCAGGAGGTTGTTGGCACTTTCAGGGCATTGAAAACAGTATTCAATGTCAACAACCTGATGGCTTTTCCTTTTGAAAAACCCGATTTTCCCGTTTCTCGCTTTGAACCCTGTTTTTATTCTGTAAAAATTTCTGTCTTTGCTAAGTGTTTCTATAAAATCCTTTTCTATAAAAATTTTCCCTATCCTGCTAAGTGTGTCCACAACAATGTCTTTTTTCAATTCAAGTTCAAAAGGGTATTCGCAATGCCTGAAAGAGCAACCTCCACATTGGGGATAGTAAGGGCAGTCCGGCTCAACCCTGAACCTGGAAGGGTTTTCAATTTCAATTATCTCTCCTTCCAGGTAATGCTTTTTCTCTTTTAACTTAACGATTGCTTTTTCTCCCGGTAAGGCTTGCTCGACAAAGACTATTTGACCCTTAAGTCTTCCAAGCCCTTTCCCCCCGAACACAATCTTTTCAATCTCTATTTTTTCAATTCTTTCCATAGGCATAAAAAAAACCCCGAATAATCGGGGTTCATCTTCAGGTTAATTGATTACTTCTTGTGGCAGGCACTGCACTTTGTTGGGCCTGTCTTTTTGCCTGCTTTTTTCATACTTTTGTGGCATGCAACACATGACCTGCTTGCAACTCCTCTGTGGAATGCAATGTAAGCCTTAGGAGCCTTGTCTTTTCCCTTTAAGGTGTGGCATGTTGTGCACTTTGCAGGTGTTCCCTTGCCGTCCCATGTGTGGTGGCATTGCTGACATTTATATTTGTCAGAATGCACTTTGTGTGGGAATAAAACAGCAGGCTTTTTGTTTTTAGCGCCGTTAATTGTGATCTTGGTTGGTGGGGTTACAGCAAAAATAAAAGTTGCTGTAAAAACAACAGCCATAAGCATTAAAACCTTTTTCATTCTTCCCTCCCAGAGCCTTCTTAAAATTCATAACCCATTTACACAGACGCACTTTTTTCTTATAAATTATAGTTTATTTTGAAAAAAAATAAAAGTTGCTGTAAAAAAAACAGCCATAAGCATTAAAACCTTTTTCATTCTTCCCTCCCAGAGCCTTCTTAAAATTCATAACCCATTTACACAGACGCACTTTTTTCTTATAAATTATAGTTTATTTTGAAAAAAAATAAAAGTAAAAACAGTTTTTGTGATGTGAATCATTGTTTGATAAGGTTCTGATAAACCTCTATCAGTTTTTTTTCTTCATTTTCCCATGAAAAGTTTTTTAATACAAATTCTCTTGCTTTTTCCGCTTTTTTGAAAGAGTACTCTTTTTCTTTAAGAATATTTTTTATGCTTTCTGCGATCTTTTCAGGTTTTAAGGGGTCTGTGTAAAAGCAGTAGTCTTTGAAACTTTCTCTCCAGTACCTGAAATCTGATACAAGGGTTGGAATCCCAAGCCCCATATATTCAAATATCTTTACAAGTTTGCTTGTTGTGTGATTCTTAACCGGGTGTACCAATGCAAGGGCTATGTCGGCATTTTTGAGATATGAATAGGCAGTTTCTGGTGGCAGAAAGCCGAGATAGTTTGTATATTTCCATCCTTCTTCCCTTTTTGCCTGTTCTTTTATCTCTTCACTGCCCCATTTTCCTATTAGCATAAATTCAACCTCTCCATTTAAAAGAGCAATGGATTTAAGCATGTGTATTATCCCCCTGATGTAAGTTAAATCACCAAGATAGGCAACCACTGGTTTCCTTTTTTTAATATTTGCAGGTTCTACCCTGTTTAATACAGATATTATCGGGTAGTTTCTGATAAATGCTACCTTTTTAAAATGGTCAAGGTAATGTTCGGTAAAGTAATCCCTGTATCCGTCTTCTGCAAGTATGATGGCATCAAATTGAGACACACCTGCTTTTTCCATAAATCTGTATGCTTTTTGAAATGTTTTTTTGAAAAAAGGGGATAGATACTCCTTATCTTCAATCTGGTAATAAACAAGCTCATGGAAATCAAATATAACTTTTTTGTTCAATACCTTTAATGTTAACCCAAGTGGTAAGAGTTCCGGGTCGTGCAGGTGAAAGATGAGAGAGTCTGTTTCAAGTGCTTTTATAAGG
>JALSOA010000035.1 GCA_026986725.1 Acidobacteriota bacterium | reverse complement strand
CTTTATTCCCCTTACAGGCGCCATTTTTAAAAGGCTTTTTGCTAAATTCTCAGCATCCTGTTCTGTTTTCATAAAGGCACCTTTGCCAAACTTAACATCAAGAACAAGCCCGTCCGCCCCACAGGCCAACTTTTTGCTCATAATTGATGCCGTAATCAGAGGTATGGATTCAACCGTTGCAGTAACATCCCTTAAAGAGTACAACTTTTTATCGGCAGGGGTGATTTTCTCCGATTGGATTGAGTTTGCAATTCCAACTTTTTTTAAACCCTCAATAAACTCTTTTTCACTTAAAAGTGTTTTAAACCCGGGTATTGAATCAAGTTTATCGGTTGTTCCCCCTGTGTGGCCAAGCCCCCTTCCTGAAAACATTGGAACCTTTATGCCAAGGCTTGCTGCAAGGGGTGCAATTATCATTGTAATCTTGTCTCCAACCCCCCCGGTTGAGTGTTTATCGCACTTAAACCCTTCAACTTCTGATAAATCAAGTATATCCCCCGAATTCATCATCGCCTCTGTTAGGTAAAATGTCTCCTCGTCAGTCATTCCGTTTAAAACTATTGCCATTAAAAGTGCCGATGTTTGATAATCGGGAATGCTCCCGTCTGTAACCCCTTTTATGAAAAATTGTATCTCCTCTTTTGTTAAAGCCTGTTTGTCCCTTTTTTTTTTTATTATGCTAACCATATCCATAAAGCACCCCTAACTTAAAAACTCAAGGAAATTGACACCTTTGAATGAATTTTTTAATTCAAAGTTATTGCAAATGCTTAAAGCAATTGAGGCAAAGCAATTTGCATCTTCAAGCCTTCCATTTTCTTTCAACCTTTTTGAAAACATCAAAAGGGGAACCATCTCCCTTGTGTGATCTGTTCCTTTGAAAGACGGGTCATTGCCGTGATCGGCTGTAACCATTAACAGATCATTATCTTCAAGGTTATCAATAATATCAGAAAGATAATTGTCAAACTCTTCAAGAGCCTTTCCGTACCCTTCAACATTCCTTCTATGGCCATAAAGCATGTCAAAGTCAATAAAGTTTGCAAATATAAGCCCTTTTTCTCCTTTTAAATCAGCCATCATTTTCTTTAAATCCCTGTATGCTTCTTCATTGTTGTGAGAGTGAATTGATGCGGTTAATCCCCTGTAAACAAATATGTCTTCAATCTTACCTATTCCGCCAACCTGATAGTTGTTCTCTTTCAATAAATCCATTGCGGTTGGATACGAGGGTTCAAGGGAGAAGTCTTTTCTCCTTTCGGTTCTTACATATTTATCCCCCTGCTTAACAAAAGGCCTTGCAATAACCCTTGCAACAGCATGCTCTCCAACACAAACCTCATTCCTTGTTATTTCACAAATTCTATACAACTCATCAACAGGGATTATTTCCTCATGAGCCGCTATCTGAAAAACAGAATCGGCAGAGGTATATACAATGGGCTTTCCTGTCTTTACATGCTCGTCTCCAAGCTCGTTTATAATAACAGTTCCCGATGCAGGCCTGTTGCCAAGGTAACCGTAACCTGTTTTCTCTGTAAAAAGATTCATCAAATCCTCTGGGAAACCGTCTGGGTATGTTGGAAATGGTTTTTCAAGAATAATTCCCATCATCTCCCAGTGGCCTGTGGTTGTATCCTTACCCATTGAGCATTCAAGCATCTTTGTTGAGTATGCTCCTTTGATCTGCTTCTTTTCAACCGTCTTAAAATCCCTTAAAAGCCCAAGCCCCAGGGATTCAAGGGTTGGAATATTCAAGCCCCTTAACTCATCAATGTGCCCAAGTGTGTCAGCGCCTTTGTCTCCAAACTTTTCAGCATCTGGCATCTCTCCAATGCCAACACTGTCCATTACAATTAAAATAAATCTATCAAACATAAAACACCCCTTTACCTGACAGAATAAGTACTGTAATTTCCACAACTATCATAAACCTGAATCAACACTGAATCAGGCTTCTTTTTTAAATTTACTTTAAAAATTTCCACCCTCTCATCGTTAATACCATCCGTTGAACAAACATCTATCCAGTTTTTACCTCCATCTGTTGACAATCTTACAATCTCAACCGGGGACGAGTTATCCTTCACAACAAAGGATAGCGTGTTACCATCGATACTCTGATTACTGATAACCGGAGGTGTGTTATCTATCTTAAAAACCCCACTGTAACCATCAATTGTATATCCATCTGGATAATTGGCAATATTGTCTGAAACCCTGTAGTAAAATCTGTACCTCCCTTCGGGAAAGGAAAGGGTATTTATAGTGACGAAACTGTCTTTGGAATTTTTTTTCAATTCGATCTTTTTTCCTGAGGAAAGTTCAAGATAAAAATCGTATCTTAATACATCATTGTTTGGATCTTTAGCCTTTACATAGAAAGAAATTGAATTTCTTTCAAACGAGAAAACCTTGCCCTGTGGTGCAAACCTTCCCTGAACAAAGGATAGATAGGTGGGTGGAATAACCTCCGATTTGGATGACTTTGAAGCGATCTTTACCCCCTGAGGGCATAAAACAGCAGAAACAAGCAGAGGTTTTTGATTGGCTTCTTTAAAGTAAAACTCACCCCCTCTGAACTCAGGTGATAGGGAAGGATCGTGAGAAATCAGCCTTGCTTTAAACTGTATCATCCTTGTTGCTGGAAGATCCGGCGTGACACCATTATCAATCCTTTCCCATTTGCCCCAGGATATATCGGGGTTATCTGAATTTCCCGCTCTCACATAGAATTCCATTCTCGTTCCAGTAGGTGCAGAGTAATCAAAGTAAAAAGAACCCCAGAAAGCAGTATGAGGGGCAACAAAGATGTCGCTCAAGTAGTAACCATCAACTGAAAAGTCTGGAGTCATCTTGTAAACCTTTGCAGAATTTGAAGTTATAAAAAACAGGTCTCCATTTATTACATGAAATTTGATCACCTGTCCCTCGTCAACTTCTCCTGCAATAGAAAGCCTGTCATCTGAATTCAAAGACAGTATTTTTCCGCTGTGGCCGGTACCTATGTATAGATTTCCTTTAAAAACTGAAAGGCAATAGGGAGCAGTTGTGGTAAGGGTGTACAAAACTTCAGGTACATTATTTTTATCTATTGAAACTATCGCCCCTCTTAAATATTGAACTATCTGAACCTTTCTTGCAGGTTTATTCTTTATTTTTTGTGGTGAAACAGGATTCCCACTGTAACAGATTGCATACAGTTTGCCATTAAAAAATTTTAAATCCTTGATTTCTTTGTGCTTGGATTGATAAACAAGATAGGATCTACCGTTTTTTACCTCAATTATACTGCCAGAGGGGTAAGTACCAACATAGATGGAATTATTGCCAAAAACCATACTCTCGTAATGTTTGTCAAACTTCTTTGACAAAACGGTGGAAATGCCATTTGAATCAAGTTTTATCAACTTTCCAGGCATTCCCGTTACAATGTAAAGAGAATTCCCCTTTGCCTTTATTCTCCAGATATATTTACTTTTAGTGTCAAAGTACTCCGAATACTTCCCCGTATTTAGATCAACTCTGAAAATTTTACCCTGTGGAGAAAGACCTGCATAAAGTTTTCCATTGTATATTTCAATTGAATAAACTGTTCCCTCGCTAAATGCGGTTAAAAGAGAGAACTCTCTGGTTGTAAGATTATACTTCAGAATCTTTCCCTTCTCCCCGGCAGCTATGTAAAGGGCATTTTTGTAATAAACAAAATCCCATGCGAAAGTATCGTTTAGAGACTGAACCTTTTTAATTTCCCGTGAAAGTACCATTTTACCATCAATTGAAAGCGAAACATTGTGGAACTCTCCATTTTTAAGAATTTTAAACCCCTTAAACATCTGCTTACTCATTGTGGTTGCAAAGCAAGAAAGAGAAAGAAAAACAAGGCCAACCATTAATGCCTTTTTCATAGTAAACTCCTTTATTTTGTAATTTCCATACAATTATATCAGACGAAAAAAGCATTTTAATTTATTGTTTTACCAGTCTTTTTTTATGAAAAGAAAATTTGATACTGTAATCTAAATTGTGTCAAAGAGGCCCCCCTGGAAAGGGAATCAGGCTATAATACCCGAAGAAAACAAAACCATTCCAGAGGAGACAAAAATCAGTAATATAATTTATACTCAACGAAAAGAACATTTCAAGGAATTATTGGAAGATATTATATTAAAAGAAAGGGAACGCTATATGAAAACA
>JALSOA010000034.1 GCA_026986725.1 Acidobacteriota bacterium | reverse complement strand
GTGCGCCTTTTGTCTTTTGCTAAAAGGTGAATATTGAATAAAAGAACCACAGCAACAATAATTACAAAAAATTTAATCAATGTTTTCATCATCCACCTCCTTTTTTTCTGGCTTATGCCAGCCATAGGATCTGTCATTTATTCTCTCTCTCTCTTATTTCAAGAAAAAATAAAAATAAGTATTGGGTTTTCTGTGAAATTTTGGATTATAGATTATAAATTTTGAATTGAGGAAAAATCTCTTTTAAATCCAAAACCTAAAATCCATAATTCTCAATCCATAATTCAAAATTCAAAATTCAAAATTCATAATTCATAATTCATAATTCATAATTCATAATTCATAATCCACCCTGTACCATAATGAAACTCTTATAGGTAATTGACAATCCCTCTTCAGCCATTTCAGAAATGGAATTGCCCAGAAACTTATGGAGCATGGTGTGGGACTAACACCCAGCACCCAGAACCTAATACCTGATTTTATATACAAAAAAAGCAGGCATTATGCCTGCAAATTTATAGTTATGATGGGAATGAAGGCTTTTTTGCCGCAATTATTTGATCAGGAATGCAATAACAAACACATAGAGTACAAGAGACTCTATAAATGCAAGACCTATGAGCAGGGTTGTTCTGATGTTCCCTGTTGCTCCCGGGTTTCTTGCAATTCCTTCACACGCTGCAACAATTGCCTTACCCTGACCAAGTGCACCAAATGCTGCTGCAAAAGCAAGTGAGATTCCTGCAGCAACTGAACCCCATGGGGCTTTAGCAACTGTCTCTGCACCCTCGGCAGCCATGGCAGGGTTAGCAGCAAAAACTATTGCTGCTGCAATGATTGCCAGTGAAATAAATTTCCTCACAGCAAACCTCCTTTCAAAGTATTTATGATTACGGCTTCGGAAACCGTAAAAGCCTCTATCAATGCTCTTCAGCAACAGCCCCTGCAAGGTAAACTATTGTGAGCATCACGAATATCAATGTTTGAATAAAGCAAACGAACAATCCAAGCGCAATAAAAGGTAAGGGTAAGAAAAATGGAATAAGCCCCAGAAAAACCAGAAATACTGAGTGATCTCCAAACATGTTAGCAAATAGACGAATTGCAAGGGAAAAAGGCCTTGCAAGGTGTGAGATTATCTCTATTGGGAACATCAAAGGAGCGAGCCACCACACTGGGCCCATAAAGTGTTTTATGTATTTTATGCCGTGCTTTTTAAAGCCAATGTAGTTATAGTATATGAATACTATAACAGCAAGTGCTGCTGTTGAATTAAGGTTGGCAGTTGCAGATGAAAAACCTGGAATAAGCCCTAAAACATTTGAAAGGAAAATGTAAATTGCAAGCGCAGTTACAAACGGGAGAAATTCCTTTCCTTCTTTTCCTATATTGTCTTCGAGCATTGCTTCAATGCTTTTTATTACCCCTTCATAGACGAGTTGTACTGGATCAGGGATAAGTTCAGGGCTTTTACTTAAAACTATAAAGATAATAAATCCTATGGTAAAGGCAACCGATCCCATTACAACATTGTCATGCAAATGGATGTGGAATAAATGATTCAAAAATTGAGTAAATAAAGACGCTTCATGACCCATTTTCTCTTTTCCCTCCTGCAATTGGTGAAAGTGTTAGTCCCACAATAATAGCACTTAACCCGAAAATAAAGGGTATTGCTCTAAAATTCTTCCAGTGGATAATAGCATAAATAGCAACTGCTATCAAGGGATAACGAACGAGATTTATTAAAATAATGTATTTTGCGTTTGAAACATTTTTTTCTGTTAAACTGACTGTTAATTTTTCAAGGTAAGCAAAATTTATTATTACCAGAAAAAAACCTGCAGAGAAATTTAGTCCACCATAAAGGTCTCTTTTGAAAGTGAAATATAAAAGGCCTAAAATCAGATAAAATATTGCGGAGAATTTTACCACCTTTTCAATTTTCATTGTTATCCTCTTTTTTTTCTTCCTGTTCTATTCTGGTGAGTTTTGCATTGAGCCTGAATATGTTTAAAAATGCTGCTATTACCCCGAAGATGCAGAATATTATTGTGAAAAGTGGAGTTGTTTTTGCCCACCCATCAAACCATTTACCGATTAAATATCCTATTCCGATACTTACAGGGAATTGTATTCCTGCGGTACTTAACTCAGCCCATAACCTAACTTTTTCCTGTTTTCGCTCTTTTTTTCTAACCATTTCTTTTTCATTTTACTTAAATAGCTTTAAAATTCAAAAGATTTTGTGTGAATTTCTTTTAATAAGTTTTACATTTTATATTAGAAAAATCATTGTAAGAGGTGATTATGAAAAAGGCTTTTATTGAAATGGTTGTTGATTGTCCTTTTATACTTTTAAAGGGGTTTTTAAGGGGATTGATAACATGCAGGGATGTTGAAGTGATCTATTTTTTCCCTAAGAGAGATGGTATTGAACTGGAGACTTTTAAGGAATCTCTTAAAGAGTGGCTTGGAATTGAGAGTCATGTGCATCTTTTAATTGAAGAGGATTTTGGGGATTATCTTGAGAGAGCGTTAAATAAAAATTACGATAGGCTAAAAGTTTCGGTAATTTCAAAGAAAAAAGTTAAAGAGGCCTTTTTCGATTTTTCTTTTGTGTTTTTTGATGAAAAGGTCTTGAAAAGTGTAAAAGAGGATATTGAAAAAGAACTTAAAGGTTGTGAAGATTGTAGAGGAGAATTGAGCATAAAAGAGGGGTATGAGCCTGTGGTGGACGATGTTGGAGGTGGTGTGTCTCCTTTGATAACGGGTAAAAGGTATTACCTTGAAGGTTATGTCAGGGGGTACCTTCCTGATGTTGTTGATTTCAGAAATCAATTGCATGATTTTGCTTTGAAAGACATCTCAAAGATCAAACTGATGTTGGAGGAATGAGGAAGGTTCTGAGTTCTTATTGAGATTTTTATTTTTTTTCAGGTTGAAGTAATTTGCAATAAAGTTTGTTCTTTGTTGAGGATTGTATTTCTGGTATTATCAATTTTTGAGGGTAACCTCAAGAAAAAAAATAGGAGATTTATATGACCAGAGCACAGAATGGAGACAGGGTGAGGGTTCATTATACAGGAACTCTTGATAGTGGGGATGTTTTTGACACCTCTTATGAGAGGGAACCTCTTGAATTTGTTATTGGAGAAGGGAAACTTATTCCGGGGTTTGAAAAAGCGGTTGAGGGAATGGAAATAGGAGAGAAAAAAAAGATAAAGATCCCTTATCAGGAAGCGTATGGGGAAAGAAGGAATGAATTGCTTATAGATGTTCCAAAGAAGGATCTGCCGGAGGGGCTTGAACCTCAGGTGGGAATGCAATTTCAGTTAAATACACCAACAGGCGGCAGTATTATTGCTGAACTGATTGAGGTTAAAGATGAAAGTGTCATTCTTGATGCAAATCATCCCCTTTCAGGGAAAGATTTAAACTTTGAAATTGAATTGATAGAGATTGTAAGCCCGATTATAACCTGAATACTGGATAAAAATGCAATAAAAAAAGGCGGGATTTTATCCCGCCTTTTTGTTTTTTAAGCTATTTTAACTTAATAAGTTCTCGGTTTGGAGAAACTTACCTTTAAATTTCTTCCGTCAAACTCGTGCCCGTTTAAAGCTGAAATAGCGGCTTCTGCTTCTTCCTTTGATGACATTTCAGCAAAACCAAATCCTCTTGATCTGCCTGTTTCTCTATCTCTGATAATTTTGATAGATTCAACTGTTCCATGTGTTTCAAAAAGTTCCCTTAAATCGCTTTCCTGTGTGGAATAAGGCAGATTGCCAACATAAATACTCTGAGACATAAAATAAACTCCTAAAAAATTTTCTTCACTAAAACCCACTGAATTGTGCGTTCCGTGTATAACAACAATAACACATAAAAAACTCAATGCAAGTAAAATAAGAGAAAAGTTGGAAAATAAATAAAAAAGGCGGGATATTTCCCGCCCATATCTTTTTGTTTTTCAGATTAATAATTTCTTGGCTTCGACAGGCTTACCTTTAATGTTCTCCCGCCTAATTCGGTACCGTTAAGTGCATTGATTGCTGCATTTGTTTCTTCTTCGGTTGCCATTTCAACAAAGCCAAAACCTCTTGACCTGCCGGTTTCCCTGTCTCTGATAATCTTAACATTTTCAACATTACCATGTGCTTCAAAAACTTCCCTTAAATCCTCTTCCCTTGTGGAATACGGCAGATTGCCAACATAAATACTCTGAGACATAAAAAAACTCCTAAAAAAAATTCTTTACGATAACACACCAATTGTAGATGTGAAACCGCCTGAAAAAGACTTTATCACAAAAAAAATAGTTTTCAAATGTTTTTTACATTCTAAATACCCCAAACTTTGTTGATTTAAACGGCATGTTCAAACTTGCAGACAGAGCAAGCCCTAAAGCCTGTCTTGTTGTAATTGGATTTAGAATCCCGTCGTCCCATAGCCTTGCGGTTGAATAGTAGGGGTGTCCCTCTTTTTCGTACTTTTCTATTATTGGTTTTACAATTTTTTCTTCCTCCTGTTTTGTCAATTCCTTTCCCTCTCTTTTTAACTGATCCTTTTTCACTGTCAAAAGAACGCTTGCAGCCTGCTCACCGCCCATTACCGATATCCTTCCGTTTGGCCACATAAATAGAAACCTCGGGTTGTATGCTCTTCCGCACATTCCGTAGTTCCCTGCACCGAACGAGCCCCCCATAATAAGGGTTATCTTCGGTACATTTGCATTTGATACAGCCATAACCATTTTTGCACCGTCTTTTGCAATCCCCTGATGCTCGTACTTTTTCCCGACAATAAAGCCTGTAATGTTTTGCAAAAATAGTATGGGTATGTTTTCCGTGCAGCAAAGCTCAATAAAGTGTGTTGCCTTAAATGCGCTTTCAGAGAATAAAACTCCGTTGTTTGCAATTATTCCCACAGGGATACCGTAAAGGTGGGCAAAGCCTGTAACAATTGTTGGTGCATACATTTTTTTAAATTCAAAAAACCTGCTTCCATCAACGAGCCTTGCTATTACCTCGTATGCATCCATACTTTTTTTAAGGTCTGTCGGTATAATGCCAAGCAGTTCATCGGCAGGGTAGAGGGGTTCTTCCGGGTTTTCAAGTTTCAATCTCTGCCTCTCTTTTTTGCCTAAGTGTTTTACTATATCCCTTGCAATAAGTATTGCATGGTGTTCGTTTTCTGCGTAATGGTCTGCAACCCCGCTTATTCTGCAATGGACATCCGCTCCCCCCAACTCTTCTGCCGAAACATCCTCTCCCGTTGCAGCTTTTACAAGGGGAGGGCCTCCCAGGAAAATTGTCCCTGTTCCCTTTACAATTACAGTTTGATCGCTCATTGCAGGGATGTACGCTCCCCCTGCTGTGCAGTATCCAAAAACAACCGAGATCTGGGTGATACCTTTTGCAGACATCCTTGCCTGATTGTAGAATATCCTTCCGAAATGCTCTTTATCAGGGAAAACCTCTGCCTGAAGTGGAAGGAATGCTCCCCCTGAATCAACGAGGTAGATGCAGGGTAAGTTGTTTTGCTCTGCAATCTCCTGAGCCCTTAAATGTTTTTTTACGGTTATTGGATAGTAGCATCCCCCTTTAACAGTAGGGTCATTTGCCACAATCATTACTTCTCTTCCTTCAACCCTTCCAACTCCGGTTATTATCCCACCTGCCGGCACTTCGTCAGGGTAAAGGTTGTAGCCTGCAAGGGTTGAGAGTTCCAGAAATGGGGAATCTTCGTCAAGGAGAAGTTCAATTCTCTTTCTTGCTGGGAGTTTGTTTAATTGTTCCAATCTTTTGAACGCCTTTTCAGGCCCCCCTTTTCTTGCCCATTCGAGTTTTTCGTTTAAATCCTCAATCAATCTTTTGTTGTGCTCGTAGTTTTTTTTAAATTCTTCCGATTTTGTGCTAACTTTTGACTTTATTACAGGCATTCCCCCTCCATTTTTTTATTCTATGTTTATTTTAAAATCATCAAACATTGTAACTGCATCCGCTTTTGTCCAGAGCCCAACTCCCCCCTCATCTTTAAAAACCTCTGTGTTTCCTTTTAAATACTTTTTCCCGTCAAGGAAGCACTGGTAATGGTTTCCTTTAACCTTTACTGTCATTGTGTGCCATTTTTTAGGATTGAGTTTTACCATTGCGCTTTTCAACATAACCCTTCTTCCTTTTTTTACATAGTAAACTCTGAAATTGTCTTCAAGGGGATTGAATCTTGCAACATAGTAGTTGTTTTTGTCTTTTATTCTCCATGCAATGCCCCCTCCCTCATCTTCTCTGCCTTTTACCGCTTTGAATTTCACGGTTAATGTCCCGTTTTTAAATTTCACTTTGTCTGTCCAGCATAAATTGTACATGCTGCCATGGGCACCTTTTGGGTCTGCCATAAACAAAACCCTTTTTCCAGACGGGGCATTTTTAATTTCAACAACCTTCCATACCTCTATTCCCTTATTTCTGTTTGTCGCCTCTGCTTTAAACCCTTCCGGAAGATTTCCTGTTTTTGTTTTTTCAAAGTTGAATAAAACGGTTTTCCCCTCTTTTACAGGTTTGTTTCTCTCAATACCTGTTACAAGCAGGGTAAAACTAAAAATTATTAAAAAAATTGCTGCAATCCTCCTCATTTTTCACCCCCTGAAAGTTTTTCTGTTTCTATTTTAAATCTTTTTTCAATTGACTCAAGGTAAGCCTTGACCTCTTTTCTGTTCCCCCTTTTAATCACCCTTCCTTTTTCCATAATAATAAACCTTTCTCCTATTGTAAGCGCTTCGTGAAATTGATGGCTCACAAAAATTAAAAGGAATCTCCTTTCCCTTTGTAAAGAAAGTATGGTTTCAAGTATTTTCAGTTTTAACATTGTGTCAAGGCTTGAAAGTGGTTCGTCCATTAAAAGTATATCTGGATTGCTTATCAAAGCCCTTGCAAGTGCAACCCGCTGTTTTTCTCCCCCTGAAAGGGTTGATGGCTTTTCCTTTAACTTGTTTTCTATTCCAACCTGTTTGGCAATTTCTTCGGTTTTTCTTTTTATCTCATTTTTGTTTTTAATTTTAATGCTCAATCCGAAGTTTATGTTTTCTTCAACACTTAAATGAGGCCACAGAGCAAGGTCCTGAAAAACCATTGAGATATTCCTTTTATAGGGAGGGACAATAACTTTTCCGTTACCTGATACAATTTTCCCGTTTATCTTTAACTCTCCCTCATACGGGGGGATAAGCCCTGAAATAATCCTCAACAAAGTGGTTTTGCCACAACCTGAATGTCCTATTATTGCTATTCTTTCCCCCCTTTCCATAGTCTCGCTAAAGTTGTCAAGCACAGATTTATCTTTGTACATTTTTGTTATGTTCTTTAACTCAAGAAGGCTCATAGATCTTCTCCTTTCAATAAAAGCATTGCAGGGATAACCGGGACAAGAGAGATCAAAAGGGTAATTATTCCAAGAGATGCTATAAGGCTTTCAGAGCCGTTTGCCATGTAATTTAAAAGCCTTACTGACAGTGTGTCTTTCCCTGCTGGAAGGGTTAGCATTATAAGTTCGGGTTCCCTTGCACAGAAAACATAGCATATCAGGAATGATGCCATTAACTGTTTTTTTGTAAGTGGAAGTATAATCTTTTTTAGGGTGTAAAGCCAGTTTGCACCTTCAATCTCTGCGGCCTCTTCCATTGAGGGGGGGATTGAGTTTATTCCTATACGGGTAATTCTGTTTGAAATAAGGGTGTACTTTGCCGTAAATCCCGCTATCACTATGAGGCTGCTATTGTAGATGAAAGAGGTTAACCCATTGTTGAAGAGAGATATAAGCCCTATCCCTGACACAGTTGATGGGATTGCAAAGGTAAAAAGGGTAAAAAAATCGCCTGACTCTCGTTTTTGAATGATATTTTTTGATATTCCGTAACCTATGAAAAAGCCTGTTATGGTTGCCGAAAAGGCTCCGATAAGGCCAAGTGTTATGGTGTTTTTTACACTTTCAAGAGAGTCTGAAAGTGTATGAAAAAGGTTTGTTAAAGGCAGTGATTTAATGAAGAGAAGTAAAATTGGAAGCACATAAAACATTAGGGCAGAAAACAGGATAAAGGTAAAAACAGGGATCTTGCTTCTTTTTAGATTGATAACCGGTTTTTTAGCATTGGGGTATTCCGTAATCTCTGTTTGCTGTTTTGCAATTTTTTTTTCTATTAAGAGAACAAGAAGGATTATAAAAACCACAGGAGTTGATAGTGCTGTTGCAAGGCGAAAATTGTAAAATGCGGAAAAGTAGGTAAAACTTTCAGTTGGGAAAACAGGGTATTTCATAAAAACAGGTATTCCAAACTCTCCAAAGGACAGGAGAAAAACAATCATTGCAGCAAATATTATGCCGTTTTTTACAATGGGAATGGATATTTTTAGCAAAACCCTTTTCCATGAAGAGGTTAAAAGTGCAGCCTCTTCCATTGACGGGTTTATGGAGTTAAGGTATGCCATTGTTAAAAGCATTACAATGGGAGAGTAGGTTATGGTCATTAAAAAAACCGAGCCTGAAAATCCTGAGTAAAAGTGTGAACAGATCTTTGCAATTGAAGGGGTGGTTATCTTTGACATTAAACCGTTTTTACCCATAATCTCCCACCACAAAACAGCATTGAGGTAGGATGGTATGAAAAGTGGTATAGAAAAAATGAAGGTAAATAGCCTTTTTAAAGGAAGGTTTGTTTTTGAAAATAGGATTGCGGAAAGAACTCCGAAAGCGATGGATAATGCAGTTGTTGTTATTGAGAGTTTAAAACTGTTGAAAAAGACTGTCCACTGGTGTTTGTTTGAAAGTATATTCAGGTAAAGTGATAAATCAATACCGTTTTTTGATAGTACTGATTTTAAAAGCATTGCCACTACCGGCAAAATTCCGATTAAAACAAATATACCCAAAAATGTATAGATAACTGTTTTCTTTTCCATCAATTCTCAATCCATTTTTTCAAAACAGGCTGAATCTCAATCATCTTTTTTGCAATTTCGAAGTAATCTATATTCATTGTCTTTATTTTCGAGATTTCTTTAAGTTGTGAGGGGGGATTTACCCCTTTGTGAAGCGGTATCTGTGCACAGTCTTCTTTTGCAAGCATCTGTTCTGTCTCAGGGGATAGAAGGAAGTCTATGAGTTTTTCACCCTCTTTTTTGTGTGGTGCCCCCTTTATTAAGATAACTGCATTTGGAAGTATCAATGTCCCTATCTCGCCTTCTTTCTGGTCAGGGTAAACGATCTCTACACCCTTTCCCTGTTTTATCCTGTTTACAGCATCGTCGCTGTCAACAAGGCTGAAGGTGTAATCTCCCTGTGCAACAAGGTCTGCACTTTCTCCGTTGCTTGTTGATATTAAAACCTTATTTTCTTTCATCTTTTCAAGAAAATCCATGGTTTTTTCTTTCCCCCACAGGGTGAAAAGTGCGGCAATCTCCGTTGTTGTTGTACCGAAAAGTGGGTTTGCAATAACACATTTGCCCTTCCATTTCGGGTTTATGTAATCAAGTATGCTTTCAGGTTTTTCCTTTGAATTTTTGTTTACAATAAAAACCCTTGCCCTTGCTGAAAACCCTGTCCAGTAACCATCTTTATCCTTGAATTTATCAGGTATTGTTCTGGCATTCTTTGAAAGGTACGGTTGAGAAATCCCCTTTTGCTTTAATACTTCAGCCCTTATAGGCTCATTTGCCCAGTAAACATCGGCCTGGGGATTGTTCTTTTCGGCAATAAGCCTGTTCATAACCCCTGTGCTTTTGTTTTCCTCTGTGTCGTAGATAGCCTTTACCTTTATACCTGTTTCCTTTTCAAACTCTTTCAAAACAGGCTCTGAAAAAACCCTGTCTTCTGAGACATAGACAACAACAGTTTTTTCTCTGTTTCTTTTTGAGCAGGAGTTTAACAAAAAAGGTATTATCAGGGAAATTGCCAATATAACGGTAAACTTTTTCATTATTCACCTCTTCTTTGTTTTTGAATATCAGCATAAATTATACGATACATTCTCTCTTTCTTCCACAGATTAAAGGAGATAAAAGAAATTTTGATTACCCTGTGCCATCTTTTTTTATAATTATATGGTTTTTATGGTATAAAGGTGTTCTGTATGGGTAAGTTTAATAAATTGTTTGAGAATAGATCGGGTAAAAAATTCACTGTATTACCTGGGTTGATCCTCTTTCTTTACTTTGTTTGTTGGATATACCTTTTAGTTGGGTTTAAAAATAGTTTTAAAGTGCCGGAGAGCAGGTTTTCAAAAAACCTCTTAAAAAGCATAACAGATGGCAAAGCAAACCTCTGGTTTTTCGGCAAAATACTTCCCTTTAAGGGGTTTGAGGACTCAATAATGGCTGTTGACGGGGTAAAACTGCCCCAGGCTTTGAAAATTGTTAACGCATTGAGGAACCATGTTGATTTCAGGTTTTTAAAGGCGGGGGAGAGGTTCTGGTTCAGGCTTTCGGAGAATGGAAAGATTATTGAGAGGTTTGTCTATTCCCCAGATAGAATTACATTTCACATCCTTTCCTGGGATTATAAAACAAAAAGGTATGTTCACTCCTTGATAGTGCTGCCTTTTAAATTAAGGTGCAGGCTTATTGAGGGAGAGGTGGAATCCACATTGAACAACGCTTTAAAGGAATTGGGTGTTGATAGAAGTGTAAGAAATACTGTAAACAATGTTGTTGAATGCCTTGTTCCTATAAGAACCTCTGCAAGAAAAGGGGATAAATTTAAGGTTTTGATAGAGGAGCGTGTTTTTGAAGGAGAGGTTGTCCCTCCTCCTGTTGTGCTTTATGCCTGTTACAATGGAATGAAAACAGGTAAGAAAGAGGCTTTTCTTTATAGAGAAAAGGATGAAAAATCATCTTTTAACGGGCATTACTCTTCAAACGGTAAGGCTTTGATAGCATCTGCATTCCGCTATCCTTTAAGGAGGATACATGTTACTTCCCCCTTTGGATGGAGAAGGCACCCTGTTACCGGCAAAAAGAGTTTTCACAATGGGGTTGATTACAGGGCAAGGGTTGGTGAGCCTGTTTTTGCAGTTTACAACGGGGTGGTAATAAAAACAGGCTATACCTCTCACAATGGAAAGTTCATTGTCATAAAGCACCCCGGGGGAATTAAAACATATTACCTTCATTTAAGCCGCATTCTTGTTAGACGGGGCTGGCATGTTAAGGCCGGTCAGATTATTGCAAAAAGCGGGGCGACAGGGAGGGTTAACGGTCCCCACCTGCATTTTGGAATAAGGGACTCAAGGGGCAAATGGGTTAATCCCCTTTTAAAGAGAATGATTGCAACCCCGAAATTGAAGGGTAAAAGGCTTGAAAGATTCAAAAACCAGATGGAGCATATAAAGAAGATATTGAAAAGGGTTGAATCTGTCCCTGAAAAAACGGTTAATTGTGATAAAGGTATTCTATAATAAGGTTAAAATATTTTTTGGAGGATTAAAATGAAGTTAATATCCTGGAATGTGAATGGAATAAGGGCTGTTTATAAAAAGGGGTTTGTTGATTTTGTAAAGAAAGAGAATCCCGATATTCTTTGCTTGCAGGAAACAAAGGCAACAAAAGAGCAGATCCCTGAAGAGATCAGGGGTCTACCCTATGAACAGTTTTATGTTTCTTCTTCAAAGAAAAAAGGATACAGCGGGGTTGGGCTTTTGACGAAGGTAAAGCCTGAAAGTGTGAAAGAGGGGCTCGGGATTGAAGAGTACGATGTTGAGGGAAGGGTGATTGAGGCTGATTTTAAAGACTTTGTTCTGTTCAATGTTTATTTCCCAAATGGAAAGCAGAGTAAGGAAAGGCTTGATTTTAAATTAAGGTTTTACGAGGATTTTTTAATCAAGGCAAATCAATTTAAAGAGGCTGGAAGAGGGGTGATAATCTGCGGGGATGTAAATACAGCCCACAGAGAGATTGACCTTGCAAGGCCGAAAGAGAATGAAAAGGTTTCCGGTTTTCTCCCTGTTGAAAGGGAGTGGATTGATAAACTGATCGCTTCAGGTTTTGTTGATACCTTCAGAATGTTTAACAAAGAGGGCGGTAATTACACATGGTGGGATTACAAGTCAAGGGCAAGGGAGAGGAATGTCGGCTGGAGAATAGATTACTTCTTTGTTAGTGAAAATATTAAAGACAGGGTTAAAAACGCATTTATTCTCTCTGATATTTACGGCTCAGACCATTGCCCGATAGGGATAATTTTTGAGTGATATTAAAGCCTTTATGATAAAATGAAAAACTGAAGTTTTTAAAGGAGAGGTTGTGACTGTTGACTTTTTAAAGGGGATTTCAAAAGAACTTGATCAGGTGAAAGACCTTATATCGGAAAGGTTAAACTCAAAATACCCTCAGGTTGCCCCCCTTGTTAAGCACTCTCTTAAAAAAACAGGAAAGATGTTGAGGCCTGCCTTTGCAATACTCTTTGGAAAGATGGTCAATGTTGAGGATGAAAGAAGTGTGAAAATCGGGGCTACCCTGGAGTTGTTGCACAATTCAACCCTTGTTCACGACGATGTCATTGACAATGCGGACATCAGGCGTGGATTAAAGACCCACAACTCAATTTGGGATAACACAATAACCGTTCTATACGGCGATTACATGTTTTCAACTGCAATGAACATTGCAGTGGAACTTGAGAATATAGAGGTTTTGAAGGTAATAGCAAATGTTTCAAAGTCGCTTGTTACCGGAGAGTTGATCCAGAATTCAAACGCATTTAATTTTCCCCCTGATAAAAATACCTACTTTGAGATAATAAGATTGAAAACGGCTGTTCTTTTTTCTGCCTGCTGCTCTCTCCCTTTGATTGTTGCAGGTGAAAGGGGATTGCTGCCTCTTGTTGAGAGGTTCGGGGAAAAACTCGGAATTGCTTTTCAAATAGTTGACGATTGTCTTGATTTTAAGGCTGATTTGAAAAAATTAGGTAAGCCGAAATTGATAGACCTGCCTGAGGGCAAGGCTACCCTTCCTGTTTTACTTGCTATTGATAACAACGAGAAAAGGGTTATAGAGATTGTCCAGGGTGTTTTTGAATCAAATGGAAGAGTCTTTAATGAAAGAGAGAAAAAAGAATTGGTTGATATACTTGATAAGAAAGGTTATTTAAAAGAGGCATTCAATTACGCAAAAAGCCTCATATCTGAAAATATGGAGATTCTGGAACGCTTTGAAGAAAGCGTATATAAAGACACTCTGTTAAAAGTGTGTGATTTTATTGTTGGACGGGAGTTTTGATGAAACCACCTTTAAGTGCAGGCAAGATTGAGAGAGAGTACTGGGAAAAGATAGACGAAAAAAACATACCCTCTCATGTGGCTATAATAATGGATGGAAACGGAAGGTGGGCAAAGAAGAGGGGGTTATCAAGGATTAAAGGGCACAAGGCCGGGGCAAAGGCAATTGAGAATGCCCTTGATTCTGCTTTGCACCTTGGAGTGAAGGTTATAACGGTTTACGCTTTTTCAACCGAAAACTGGATAAGGCCTGAGTACGAGGTCTCCGTATTGATGACTTTGCTTTTTCAATTTTTGAAATTACAGAGAAAAAAGTTAAGAGAAAAGAATATTAAGTTGTCTGTAATAGGGGATAGGAGTAAACTCCCTGAGTTTGTTAACAGAGAGATTGAAAAGGCACTTGAAGAAACAAGAAAAAACAATGCACTTGTTTTCAATATAGCGTTGAATTATGGGGGAAGGGCAGATATAGTGAACGGGGTAAAAAAAATTGTTGAAGAAGGGATCGATGCTTCAACAATTACCGAAGAGTTGTTCTCAAAATACCTTTACACTTCTGAACTACCCGACCCTGACCTTCTAATAAGGACAAGCGGGGAATTAAGGGTTTCAAACTTTCTGCTCTGGCAGATCGCATACAGCGAACTCTATTTTACAGATGTTTTATGGCCTGACTTTGATACAATAGAGATGTTAAAAGCAATAATTGATTATCAGAAAAGAGAAAGAAGATTCGGGGGTACAGGTGGCATTTAATGTAAAATCCTTTATTTTAAGGGCAATTTCAACCATTGTTTTTGTCCCTTTATTTTTTGTTATTGTCAAATACCTTCCTGTTTATTATTTTTATTTTCTCGTTTTAATTGCAATATTTCTTGGCATTTTTGAGTTCAAAAGCCTTTCAGTCCACATTGGCTCAAATTTTTATACTCTGCCTGCATTCTTAATTGCAGCATTGATACCCACAAGTTTTATAGTCCCTTTTCTTTCTTTTGAGTTTGTAATAGCAGGTGGCTTTGTGTTTCTGCTCATTTACGCATTTTTTAAAGACCCCGATACTGAAAAATCCCTTCAATCGGTTGCTTTGAGCCTGCTTGGTGCACTTTACCTTGGAATCCCCCTCGGTTATCAGGTTGCATTGAAAAACTCAAACAGGCTTTACGATGGGCTTGGTGCAGACCTTGTTTTTCTTCTTTATGTTGTTATATGGTTTGGAGATTCTGGTGCTTACTGGATAGGGAGTATGTTTGGAAAACACAAACTTGCACCTGAAATAAGCCCAAACAAGTCAATTGAGGGGGCTGTTGGCAATGTGATATTCAACTTTTTGGGAGCAACCCTTGCAAAAATCTGGTTTTTTACAAGGCTTACATGGCACGATGTAATTGCAATTACCCTTATTATAGGGATAAGCGGAATTATAGGGGATTTGATAGAGTCTTTATGGAAAAGGTGTGCAGGGGTTAAAGACAGTGCAACTTTAATTCCAGGGCATGGCGGTATCCTTGACAGGATTGACTCTTTTGTTCTTTCCTCTCCTCTTTTGTACTTTTACTTTCTATATTTGATGTAAATAGATATGAAAACATTGAAGATATACGGGTCAACAGGGTCAATAGGCAAAAGTTGCCTGAATGTTTTAAGGCTGAAAAAAGGCGATTTCTCTCTCAAACTCCTTGCCGCCGGAAACAACCTTGAACTTTTAAAGAATCAGATTGTTGAGTTTGAGCCTGAATTTGCAACAATCTATAACAGAGACAAATCTGAATTGTTGAGGGATTTTTTAGAAAAAAGCGGTGTTAAAACAGAATTTGTTTCATTTGAGGATTCATACCGCTTGTTATCAGACATAACCCTTTCAGCAATTGTTGGAAGCGCAGGTTTGATACCCACTTTTAAAACAATTCCTTACACCAGAAGGCTTGCCCTTGCTAACAAGGAATCAATGGTTGTGGCAGGTGAGTTTATCAATAGAGAGTGTGAAAAACATAAAACAGAGATAATCCCGGTTGATAGTGAGCACAATGCTATCCATCAGGCTTTAAGGTGCGGGAGTAAAGAAGAGGTTAAATCCCTGATTTTAACCGCCTCTGGTGGCCCTTTTTTCGGAAAAACCATTGAAGAATTAAAAGATGTCACAGTGGAGCAAACCCTTAACCATCCGACATGGGATATGGGGGCGAAGATCACCGTTGATTCCGCAACATTGATGAACAAAGGGCTTGAAGTGATTGAGGCGCATTTTTTGTTTGGTGTTGATTACCGGAACATAAGGGTTAAGATCCACCCTCAAAGCATTGTTCATTCCCTTGTTGAATTTAGAGACGGTTCTATAATAAGCGAGATGGGCAAAACGGATATGATGCTCCCTATTCTCTATGCACTTTACTATCCTTCAAGGATTGATACCCCTGAGTTTGTTTTTAATTTTCATAGAGAATTAAGACTTGAATTTTTTGAGCCAGATGTTAAAACATTTAAGGCTTTGAAACTT
>JALSOA010000033.1 GCA_026986725.1 Acidobacteriota bacterium | reverse complement strand
TCCCTGTAAAATTATGGCTATTGTCTCTCTCGTATTTATTGCAATAGGGGGCTCTTTTGTTAAGCCAACAATTTCAGGCTCTGTTGCAAAATTATCCCCGGAAGGAGAGAGTAAACTGGGTTTTGCTATTTTTTATATGATTGTAAATATTGGTGGTTTTTTAGGCAAGGTAATTGTAAAGCCTATGAGGTTAAATATTGGAAGCTGGCTGAGGGAAAGCGATTTTGAAGCAATAAAGTCTTATGTCAAAACATTGCCGCCTTATTCAATAGATTCCCCGATAGTAAGGGGGGCACTTGAGAAAATGAAAGGTTTTAGCCCTTTGCAGGTTCAGGATATATTACAGTGGCAGAGTTTTGGAATGCAGGTTGCATGCACCTTTTCCGCTTTAATGGCTCTTGTTGCCTTAACCATGGTTTATTTTAAATTTAAAGATTCCAGTATCCAAACAGGGGATAAACCTTCTGTTAAAGAGGTGATTTCAGGTATAGTTGCTGTGTTTAAGGATGTAAGATTTTTGCTATTTATACTTATATTCGCAGGTTTTGAAATAATGTTCTGGCAGTTATACCTTGCAATGCCCCTTTACATTCAAAGGGAGATCTCTCCTGTTGCCCCTATGGAATGGCTTGTTGCAATAAATCCGGGAATGATTATGATATTTCAATTGCCTGTTGCAAAATTGACTTCAAGATTATCCTCTTTAAAGGCAATGGCTTTGGGCTTGTCAATTTGTATTGTATCAATGATAATTATGGGCAATTTCCCTACTATGACAGGGGTAATTATTGCAATAATGACATTTGCCCTTGGAGAAATGACTTTTCAACCGAGATTTTTGGAATATGTTGCATCAATAGCCCCTAAAGACAAAATAGGTTTATACCTTGGTTTTGCCCATATAAAAGTGGCTGTAGGCTCTTTTTTAGGTGGGTGGATTGCCGGAATGCTTGTTTCAAAATACTGTCCAGTTGAAGGGGTAAGAAACCCTCTGATGTTATGGGGCTCGTTTGCGGTAATAGGCTTGATTTCTCTTTTTGCATTTTTTATTTACCAGAAAGTTTTTGGAAGTTTGCATAAGAATGGAGTGATTGTATAAACAAAAGTGTTTCATCTTCGTAAAAAAAGATATAAACACCTTTTGGAGGCTTAAAATGAAACGCTTTGCTTTTGTTTTATCTTTTGTTTTTATTGTTAGTTCTCTGTTTGTTTATTCCCTTGATCTAAAAAGGTTTGAAGGACACTGGAAGGGAAAAGGCAAGATAATCGTTACATGGTGCAAGCAGAAACAATTGAAGTTTGATATCAGGATTGACAAAAAAGGTAAAATAAGCGGAAAAGTAGGGGATGCAATAATTACAAAGGGTAAAATCTATTCAAACTTTTTAGGAGTTTTAAACAGGGATTATGTGATTGAGGTTGAATTAAAGGGAGATATTTTAAAAACGGAAAAGATAAAAAGGGCCAGGATGAAAATTATGGTTGATGTTAAGGGTGATTACCTTGTTGGAGGTTTCCGGTCATCAGGTTTAAAGATAGGGGATAAAAAGAGTATGGCAATAACAGGGGTTGACCTTGTTTTGAAGAGGGTTAAAGAGAAAGAGTAATGGTTTTTGATTTTATTTTCCCTTTTTCTTTATAAAAAAGATATCTCCCTTTTTTTCAATGGAGAATTGAGACGGTATTCTTTCCGGTTTTACCCTTGCTATAAAGTGTGGGGTTGAGCTGTCAGGTTTTAACTCGAATGGTCTGATAAATCCTTTAACATTAAAATTATTTTTCAGAAAGTAAGAGGCAACTTTGTTGCATACAGGGATAAATTTCCCGGTGAATTTTTCTCCGTCAAATATCAATTGCCCAACATTATTTGCAATAAATCTTTCAGTTTTTATATCCAGATTGTTGTAATAGGCAGGAGGCAATTCGACAAATCCAGATGGTGGAGTGGAGTATTGAAATTCAGGGTATTCTTTGTGTATTCCCCCACGGTAATTTAATGTTTTTTCTTTCTCTTTCCTAGCTATTTCTTTAAGTTTTTCTTTTAACTCTTTGAAAACAGAAGGCTTAAATATTAAATTGTTTTTATTGATATTCAACTCTTTGATTATGTATTCGTTTGATTTTAATTTCTTCAAAAGGGTGTCTTTTGTTAATGGATTGCTTTTTGCTTCCACCCCCTCTGCCTCAACTTCAAAATAAAAGGTTTTTTTATTGTTAAATACAACCTGAAACCTAAAACCCTGCTTTTCAACGGTTATATTCAATTTAACTTCAACAGGCAATGGTTTTCTCAAAATTGAATTTACAATCCCATTTATCCCCTTTACAGATTCGCTGTTCGGGTATAAAAAAACCCTGTCTCCAATCTTTGCTTTTAAATCGGATGACAGGGTCAGACTGTTTTTATTTACCGAAACAATTGTGGCTCCTTTCTCTCCAGCCTTTACTCTTAACCCTGATCTTTCAAAACCTGAAATTGTGTTTAATTCAATTGTTTTTCCCTTTATCTTTTTAATCTTCCCTACAAAAATCTGGACAGAGTGTTTATTTTCCGTAAAAACCTTATTTTTATCCGGAAAATAGAGATAGCCTTTACCTGTTTCCCTTAAAAACGGATATTCTTTAAGTATCTTTTTGGCCTTTTTTATACCTTCTGCAGATGGATCCTTCTGGATCTCCTTTAAGGCGGAGACGCTTGTGTAAACATAGTCTGCCCCCTTCATTCTTCCCTCTATCTTGAAGTGTTTTATCCCTGCTTTAACCAGATCGGGGATTTTTTCAATGAGATTCAGGTCTTTCATTGAAAAAGGGTAGGTGTTATTGAATTGTTGCCTGCAAATCTGTGCACATACCCCTCTGTTCCCGCTTCTGTTTTTCTCAAGCAAAGAGGCATAGCAGTAACCGGAAATTGAATAACACATTGCACCGAACACAAATACTTCAAGTTTTAGTTCTGTGTTTTCAGATAGATGTTTTAATTCTTTAAAGTTCAACTCTCTTGCAAGAACAACCTGTTTTATACCGCATCTTTCGGCAAATTTAAGCCCGTCCAGATTGCAGATCCCCATCTGGGTTGATGCGTGAAACTCGACTGATGGTGGAAGAATTTTCCTTCCTAATTCAAGCACTGCAAGGTCCTGAATAATAATTGCATCAGGTGGCATAAGGGAAAGAATAGCAAGTCTTTTTTCAAGTAAATTTAGTTGATTTTCCATTATAACTGTGTTCAAGGTAATGTAACTCTTTACCCTGTTTTTTCTTAAAAATGCAATGGATTTCAATACTTCTTCATTTTCAAAATTCTTTGCCCTTCCCCTTGCATTCTGCCCTTTAAAACCGAAGTAAATGGCATCTGCCCCTGCCTTGAAAGCAGCAGCGAGGGATTGAATGTCTCCGGCAGGTGCAATAATTTCGAAACTTTTTTCTGATTTTGCCTGATTGCTCATACGAATATAAGGTGTTTTTCCTGTTTTTCTACAACCTCTCCTATGACTTTTGCGTATATACCGCCATATTCGATTATCTTTTCAATTAGCAGGTTTGCCTTTTCAGATGGCACGGAAATTAGCAATCCCCCTGATGTCTGTGCATCAAAGAATATCATCTTCTCTTCATCTTTTAAATCAATCTCAAATTTTACTGCATTTTCTGTGTAGTGTTTGTTGTTGTAACTCCCAGCGGGAACCATTCCAATTGAGGAAAGGTAGAGTGCCTCTTCAAGGTAATCAATCTCTTTTGTGTTGAAAACAATGGAAGTATTGGAATACTTTGCCATTTCAAATGCGTGGCCTATTAACCCGAAACCTGTTATGTCTGTTGCGGAGGATACTCCAACCTCAACCATTGCATTTTTTGCGTAAAGGTTAAGGTGAGCCATTATCTTTGAAGCCTCTTCCATTGTTTTTTCGGATACCATGTCAACCTTGTTTGCTGTTGTTATAATGCCCATTCCAAGTGGTTTGGTTAAAACAATTTTATCTCCTGTTTTTGCATTGCTGTTTCTGACAATCTTTTCTTCTTCAACAATCCCGGTTACAGACAGGCCGTACTTCATTTCGCTATCTTCAACAGTGTGTCCCCCAATGATAATTCCTCCTGCCTCTTTTACTGCATCAAATCCGCCTTTAAGAATCTCTCTCATTTCTTCCTTTTCAATATTGCATGAATCGTACATTACAAGGTTTAATGCGGTTAAAACATCCCCTCCCATTGCAAACACATCGCTTAGAGAGTTTGCCGCTGCAATCCTTCCGTAAAGATAGGGGTCGTCAACAACCGGGGTGATAAAGTCGGCAGTTTGCACAAGGCATTTGTTTTTATGAACCCTTATAACACCAGCATCGTCATTTGTTCTCATATCAACCACAATATTCCTGTTTTCAACATTAAACTGAATGCCGTTTATTATTTCAGCAAGGTCTCCCGGACCTAATTTCCCCGCTCACCCGGCAGCCTTGACAAAAGCCGTTAATTTCTTCCTTTTATCCATTTATGGTTTTACCCCAGATTGACAACCGAATCTCCCTGCATGAGAGATTGAACAGAATCAAACGCGTTGCCTATTTTTCCAACCTTTAATTGATCCGTGATCTTGAAGTAATTTAAACATGCTCCGCAGGAGTATATTTCAACCCCCATTTCTTCAAGTTTTTTAAGGTGTTCAATTGTTTCTTCCCAGAAACAGGTAATATGTACTCCCTTGTTAACAAAGATCATCTTTTTTGGAAGGTCTTTTCTGTCAAGGTCAAGAAAGGTTTTTAAAAAACCCTTCATCAATTCCTTGCCAAGCTCATAATCAGGACCAATGGCATCGGAAGAAACAAACACAACCTTATTGCTTTTAATAGAGTCTTTTTCCTCTTGTGAAGGTATGGCACAGGTAAAGCCTTTTACAATCTCAATCTCGAAAATATCACCTTTTTCCTTAACATTAACGGTGCACCCCTGTGATTCCGCAAACCTTTTAACATTCTCCCTTGAGGCAATTGAATCAACTAAGACTGTTAAAATGCCTTCATCAATACTGCTCAAAGCATTCTTTGTCATAATAACAGGTTGAGGGCAAGCCAGTCCCCTTGCATCAACTTTCTTTTCTCCCAATTTTTACCTCCGATTATTCCTCACCAATCTCTTTTAAGTAAAGCCTGCTTTTTCTTAAAATAAAGATTGAAACAACCAGTATTAAAACAATAAATGCCTGAAAAAGCATTTCAGAGGTTATAACACTCACGAATTTGTATGTTATCTCTGTTTTTGTACTTGCAGATGCGCCGAGAACAAGCATTTTCCTTATTGAGGATATTATCCCTATAATTATAAAAGCCTCAACAGACAATTTTTTGGTTTTCATGTAATTGATTATTGTCCACAGTATCTCAAGGATGATCATTATAAGCAAAATATGGTGTATAAGGGTAATAACTGCCTTTATGGTATCAGAGTGATGTAAAAATTCATCAAATATTTCGTAAATGGCAAAGATGACCAGTCCAATTGCAGAAGCAAGAAGTATATAGGCAACGAAAAGTTCCACAAAATTGTAAAGATTATCGAGGGTTGTTATGGTTTTTTTACTTAATCGCTTCATAAAAAAATTATAGCACTTTATGTGTTTTTGGTTAAAAATTTTTTTCAAAGCAGACTAAAAAAGGGGGGCACAAAGCCCCCTTTTTTACTTGTTCTTTTTTGCAAGGTAAGTTTTTTTGAATAAATCAAAGAATACTGTTAATGCCCCGAGTATTATCATTGAATCAGGGATAACCCTTATCCATGACCAGGTGATTATCTGCTCAATGGTTTCCCTCGACCTTGCAGCATAGTACCCCAATTCTTTTGCAACGGCGGTTTGATGCAACCCTATAACAATAGTTGGTATTGCAAAAAGCAAAACTCCTATTGTTACAAGCCAGAATCCGATTTTGCTGAACTTATCGTCCCATTCAGTACCGTCAACAGCAGCCTTTGACCTTGCAACAATGTAGAGAAATGCAATTGATATATAACCGAATGCACCAAGCAATGCAACATGGCCGTGAGGCATGATAAGGTATGTTCCGTGTGAGTAGTAGTTTACAATCGGAAGGTTTGCGACCATGCCGAGGAATCCTGCGCCAAACCAGTTAAGGAATGCAGAGCCTGTTAACCACAGGAACGGAATGGTAAATGGGAATTTTTCTCCCTTTTCTTTAATATGGCTGTACTCTTTCCAAGCCTCAACCATTAAAAGCACTAATGGCACAGGTTCAAGTGCAGAGAATATACTTCCTATTGCAACCCAGTATTCGCCAAGCCCCTGCCACCAGTAATGGTGAGCAACGCCAAGTGTTCCTGACATCATTACAAGCACAAGTTCGAGAAGCATTATCCTTTCAGCCGATTTTCTCGAAACCAATCCCAGAATAACCGCAAGGTAGGCAAGCACACCAGCGGCGAAAAGTTCAAATGTTAATTCCACCCACAGGTGAACAACCCACCACCTGTAATAATCATCAACGGTGAAATTGGGGAATATCTTATGGATTGGAGCCATGCCAGCCATGTAAAGTGTTGCGATACCGAAAGCCGACCATATAATTGTGCCAACCATTACATTGTTTTCTTTGGCCTTTCTTATTGTTGAGAAAACCATAAAAAACCACAAAACAAGGCCCACAACAAGCCCTATATCCCAAACTCTTCCAAGGTTTAAGAACTCTCTTCCCTCATTTCCGAACCAGAACCATACATCTCTCATGTGTCCGGTTGCTCCAAGGTAAATGCCTATCAATCCGCCAGCACCAACCACAATCAAAGCAAGCCACAGAACATCAACGAGCCAGGGGAATTTCAAATCTTCCTTTCCCACAAGTGGAGCGATAAACATACCGCCAACCAGCCATCCAATTGCAACCCACACAATTGCTATGTTGATGTGCAAAGCCCTCATAACATTGAACGGGAGTATTGACTGGCTTAAAACAAAGTTTTTAGCTGGCTCCGTGTATATGTGTGCGATGTATCCGCCTAAAAACACCTGAATAACAAAGAACAAAGCAACAAGGGGGATGTATTTGAACAACTTTCTTTGAGATGGATAAAGAGAGTTTAAAACAACGGGAGCATCAGGTTTGTCCTCTTTGTTAAATAGGTGCTGATAAACAAGGTAAAGTATAAAAATAGTCAAAGTCCACAGGGCAAGCAATTGGAATAAAGACCATACTATTGCCGACCAGGTTACATCCTGGTCAATTAGAGGCTCTGCTGGCCAGTTGTTTGTCCATGTGACCTTTGTCCCCGGTCTGTATGTTGATGCAGCCAGTTGACCCCAGTCAAAGAATGCTGCTATCTTCTTTGCCTCATCAGGTTTTATAACTCCGCCGGGGAAAGCAAGTTTTTTGTTGCCATTTACAAGGAAGTTTACAATATAGTTTACATTGTTTTTAAATGCCTCACTTGATGCTTCTGACAGAACAACTGTATTATTGCTTAATTTTGTTCCCCTTACATCTTTGATAACAAGCGCCTTGACCGCACCTTTTTTAGCCTCGTCTTCAATCTCTTTAAAAGGCTGCCCGTAATTTTTCTTTGCATAGTAATCATAAAGGAATTCAAGTCTTCTGTGTAAAAGCTCAGAAGGGAAATCCGGACCGAGGTATGCCCCCATTCCGAGCATTGTGCCGTAATCCATTAAATCAAATTCCTGAAAGTACCCTTTACCCTCAACAACATCGTTGTAGGTGTAAAGTGTTTCTCCATTTTCAGAGACAACCTTTTCGGGAATAGGTGGCACCTCTTTTACCATATTTGCTGTAAAACCAATTAAAGCCACAACCATAACGATGGTGATAAACCAGAAGGAAACAAAAAGATACTTTTTCTCAAGCATCTTATCAATGAAACCTGCCATAAGACCTCCTTTGAATTTTCCCGCATGAAAAGCGGGTCTTATATTAAACCTTATTTTAAAGTAATAATTTTGTTTTAAATTGACTAAAATCAATATTTGTTGAATTTTTCCAAAAAAGTAAGATAATTTTTACAAAGAGTATGATTTTGGAAAGAGATGATTTAATCTGTTATAATTCATTCAAGGAGTTGACGATGGAATTGGGTATAGTTGTCGGTAAGTTATGGAGCACAGTGAAAAACAAGCCTCTGGAAGGGAAGAGGATACTTGCTTTGAAGAGGATAGACAAAAATTACAATCCTTCTGGTGATCCCTTTTTTGCCCTGGATTGTGTTGGAGTGGGGGAAGGTGAGATAGTTGTTTTTGTTCAGGGGTATGAGGCTTCCCATTGTTTTCTTCCTCAGATTGTGCCCACTGATACAACGGTGATAGCAAAGGTTGATAAGGTGTCAAAGTGAAGATAGGTATTGTTTCAAGAAAGATAATATCCACTGAAAAAAACAAAAGGCTTGAAGGTTATCCCCTTTATGTCCTTGACATTCTTGATACAGAGGGAAACCTCACAGGGGAGAGTGTTGTTGCCTTTGATACAGTGGGAGTGGGTATAGGGGAAAAGGTAATTGTTACAATTGAAGGGGATGCAGCAGTTCAATTGATAAAACATAAGGATGCCCCTGTCGATGCCGTAATTGTCGCAAAGATTGACCGTATAGATGAAATAGAAAAGTGAGGGAAAAATGGGATTTGTTGAATATGGAATAATAGTTGTTTTTGTGCTGTTAACCCTGATTCTTTTTTTGTTAATTGCAATTCTCATAAAATCAGGCAAAAACGAAAACCTTGAAAAGCTTGCGAAACTTGAAGAGCAACTTTTATTTTATTCAGGCATGCTTAACGAAATAAAGAACAGTCTCTCGGCATTGAATCTTGAGTTTGAGAACAAATTATTAAAGAATGTTTCTGGTGACCTTTCTAACACAAGAGAACAGATAGTAGATGTTCTGGGTAAATTAAAAGAAGAGATTGTAAGAACTAAAAAAGAGCTTGAATCAAGCAGCAGCACTTCTCTTTTTGAAACAAAAAATAGATTAACAGAACTTGAGAAAAGGGTGAATGCTACAATAGCCGAGGTTAATCAATCCCTCACGGAAACAACGAAAGATTTAATGGAGAATATTACACAAACTATAAATGATATTAACAGAACATTTGGTGAACAAACAAATAATCTGTCAGGTAAGATAGGTGCTATGACAGAAAAAATAGAAAATCTTGAAAAAATATCAAGTGAAATCAAACAGTTACAGGATATTCTTAAACCTCCAAAGCAGAGGGGGATCTTTGGGGAGATACTGCTGGAGAACCTGTTGAAAGATACATTACCGACAAACAGATTCAGTCTTCAATTCCCAATCGGAAAAGACAGAGTTGATGCAGTTATTTTTCTCGAAAGCACTGTTCTTCCAATAGATGCAAAATTTCCACTGGATAAGTTTAAAAACTATATTGAATCAAAGGATAAAAGATTTGAAAACAGTATAAAAAAGATGATCGATGACATTTCTTCAAAGTACATAAAAGTTTTAACCTCAGAAGGAAATACAACAAACTTTGCCTTTATGTATGTTCCTTCTGAAAGTGTATGGTATTCAATGTTTGTAGAACACATAGAACTTTACTCTTATGCCGTGTCAAAAAGGGTTTTTCCTGTTTCTCCAAACACATTTTTCTCGTACCTTCATATTATTTCAGAAGGGTTAAAGGCATTTGAGATTGAAGGGAAAGCAGAAGAGATAATCCACAACATAATTTCTTTGAAAAACGAAATAGAGGCCTCTCTGACCAGTTTCAATACATTGAAAACTCATTTGTTAAATGCCGCAAACAAAACAGATGAATCCATTGGATTTTTGAAAAGAATATCCCTTTATCTTGAAAAGTTTAAAAAACTGTAGTTTTTAAGATTTTCTGTGAAATTCTCTGTGGAAAACTCTGTTTAAAAATCCAATTTATTAGAGCACTCAAAAAAGTTGTCAGATTGCACAGGATATTGTGCAAAATATATCCTTTATTTTCAATAAGATAGATATATACTCTTGTTTTTCTTGAAGTAATAATGTCGTATTTTTTAAATTTTACTTTTTCACAGATAATATTGCTAATTAAACACTAAAAACAATGATTTGTGATAGAATTTCAATGAAGAACTTATAGGGGGAAATTTCCATGAAACAGAATCTAATAGCAATTCTTGGAACAGGGACAATTGCCCAGGGAATTGCAATGACTGTTGCGCGTAATGCCCTTGATGTCATAATTTACGATGAAGATGATGAAAATTTGAAAGAGGCTTTAAAAGGAATTGAGTTTTCCATTGACAGGGAGATTGAAAAGTGGGGAATGACAGAGAGCGAGAAGAGGGCGGTTTTAAGCAGAATTGAAACAACAACTGTTAAGGCCGATCTTGCAAATGCCGCTATATTTTTTGAATCAAAGGGGAAAAGTGAGGAAGAGAAAAAAGAGCTTATCTCCAATCTTGACTTTATCAGCGACCCTGAAGCGTTGCTTATTATGACCACAACCACAATAAGTGTGACAGAGGTTTCAAAAATTTTAAGAGATCCGTCAAGGCTGATTGGGCTTCACTTTATTCACCCGGTTTACAAGGTGCCTATTGTTGAGGTTGTTAAAGGGCTTAAAACCTCAAAAGATACTGTTACAAGGACAAAACAGTTTCTCTCTGATCTTGGAAGAGAGTACATAGAGGTTTTTGAATACCCCGGTTATGTTACTACCAGGGTTATTCTTCCCCTTTTAAACGAGGCAATGCATGTTTTAATGGAAGGCCTTGCAACTGCAGAGGATATAGACAAGGCAATACGCCTTGGTTTTGATATGTCAATGGGGCCTCTTGCACTTGCCGATTTTATAGGGCTTGACTATGTTCTGGAGTGGCTTGAATCCCTTTTCAAAGAATTGGGGGAGGCAAAATTCAGACCCTGTCCTCTTTTGAGAAAGCTTGTGCGTGAGGAAAAACTTGGAATTAAAACCGGTGAGGGGTTTTTCAAATACGATGAAGAAGGAAAGAGGGTGTCGGAATGAAGATTTTAACACTTAACTGCGGTTCTTCTTCTGTAAAGTATCAATTAATTGAAACATCAACAAGGGAGAAACTCGCTAAGGGGTCGGTCGAAAGGATTGGAATGGCTCAATCAATACTGTCTATTACAACATCTCAGGGAAAAAGCAAAAAGATAACAAGAGAGATACTTGACCACACAATGGCAATAGATGCAATACTTCAATTGATGGTTGATAAAGAGTTAAAGGTTATTCATTCTTACGATTCTATTGATGCTGTCGGGCACAGGGTGGTGCACGGTGGGGAGGATTTTAAAGAATCCTGCCTTATTACAAATGAGGTTAAAGAGAAGATAAAAGAGAATTTTAAATTAGCACCACTCCACAACCCCCCGAATTTAAGGGGTATTGAAGCAGCCCAGAGGGTTCTGCCCAATAAACCCCATGTTGCCGTTTTTGATACATCATTTCATTCAACAATGCCTGAGCATTCTTACATTTACCCGATACCTTACATCTTTTACAAAAAATACAAGATAAGAAGGTATGGCTTTCACGGCTCTTCCCACAGGTATGTTTTTTCAAGGTTGAAGAGTTTTTACGACAAGGACATTAAAGAATTAAAGGTTGTAACTGCTCACATAGGAAACGGTGCAAGTATGTGTGCTATAAAAAACGGGGTTTCAGTTGATACCTCAATGGGGTTTACCCCATTAGAAGGTCTTGTTATGGGTACAAGGAGCGGAGATATTGACCCTGCTTTAATACTTTACATAATGGAGTTGCAGGAGTTAAGCAAACAGGAGGCTGATTCGCTTTTAAACAAACACAGCGGGTTGATTGGTATTTCAGGTATCTCAAGCGATGTAAGAGACCTTGAAGAAGAGGTACAGAACAACAATTACAGGGCAAAGCTGGCGCTTGATATTTACTGTTATAGAATAAGGAAATATGTGGGAGCATACGCTGCGGCACTTGGGGGACTTGATGCACTTATATTTACGGCAGGTGTCGGGGAAAACAGTTCCTATGTTAGGAAAAAAGTTTGCGAAGGGCTTGAGTTTATGGGAATTGAACTTGACGATGAAAAAAACAATGAGAGAAGTAAAAAAGAGAGAAAGATATCAACTGATAACTCAAAGGTTGATATATTCGTTATTCCAACAGATGAGGAATACATTATTGCTATAGATACAGAAAAGATAGTAAAGGAGCAAAAGGAATGAGAAGAGTTTTTGTTTTAATTTTTGTGTTTTCGTTTTTAACATTGTTTGCAAACGATATGTACCTTATTGACCAGGGGGGAAAGGGTGTTGCCAAAAGCGGAATGGTTGTTGCTTCTGCAAAGGGTGGATACGCCCTTTTTTATAACCCGGCAGGGCTTGCAGGGGTTCAGACCAGAGACCTTGAAGCGAATATTTCGTTTATCTTTCCGAATCTTTCATATTCGTCTCAGGATGGTACCAAGTACGATGCTGCTAAAAAGATCAATATACCGGTCAGTGCCTTTTTCACCCTTCCTTTGTCAGAAAAACTTACTTTTGGAATTGGCATAACAACCCCTGTTTTTAAGAACGACCAATGGGGCAATTCTTTCCCTGGAAGGTTTTTCTCAAGTCAGTATGAAGTAAGAACAAATGAACTTTCTTTAGGGCTTGGCTATCTAATATCTGAAAGACTGAGGCTTGGGTTTTCAATAGATGTTAGTGCAACCTATCTTAAATACTCAAACTTTTTTAAATCCCCGTATTATGATTACCTAAGCGGCACAAATGAATTGATTGGTTATTTTGAAGTAAAAGGAGTAATGGATAAAACTGAGAATGATACAGGTTTTACCATGGGTATTCAGTATGATTTTCTTTCAAAGTGGAGTGTTGGAATTTCTTACAAATCAGAAAGAGAGTTTGACTTTAAAGATCAAAAGGTAAAGTTTGAGCAGATTACGGAGGTTGGTTTTCACAATGCAGAAGAGTCTTTCAACAGATTGTTTGGTAATTTAGATGAAACCCTTTCAACAGGTTTCAGGATTCCATCTCAATTTTCAATAGGCCTCGCTTACAGACCAACCAATAGATGGTTGATTGAGGTTGATTATCTTAAATTAAGTACTTCAGATAATTCTGTAATCTCCTTTGATTACTCGGTAAATAATGATTCAATTGTTGATAGAGGTTACGCTAAGAAGTGGGATGATATGTCGGTTTACGGTTTTTCAATTGAATATGTGGCAACCAAAAAGATAAAAATAATGGGTGCTATGAAATACGGTTCAGATGTCATTCCTATCGATGACTGGCATCCCGCAGTTGCAAACGGTGAGATGTTCTGGCTTTCGCTTGGTGTTTCTTATCGATATAATGGAAACGGTTTTGACTTTGGGATATTCTTTAAGAATTACAAAGATTACACAGTTTCTGGTCAGGAATATGTATTTAGCCCTATTGGAGAGGGGTACCTGCAATTAACAGACAACACGGGAAAGTACGATAGAAACTTTGCAGGCATTACATATTCCTACCATATCAGGTTTTAAAATAGATGCTTATCAGCCTTCAAGATGTGACTAAAAGTTATAGTGGGAGGACTTTATTTAACTCTCTTTCTTTTAATATAAATTACAACGAGAGGGTTGGTCTTGTCGGAACAAATGGAAGTGGGAAAACGACTTTGTTAAAATTAATTGCAGGTATTGAAGAGCCTGACAATGGTAAAATTCAGAGAAAAAAAAGCCTTAGGATCGGTTTTGTTGAGCAGATAAACAACTTTGAAAAGGAACAGAATGTTTACGATTTTGTGTATTCCGGAAATTTGTCTATAGTTGAGATTGAAGGGGAAATCAAAAACATTGAACAGGGTTTGATAAAAGACCCGCTACACATATCGGAAATTTTTGAAAAATACAGAAAAATTGAAGGATTTAAATATAGGGCAAGGGTTGAAGAGGTAATCAAAGGGCTTGGCATAGGTCATTTGAAGCAAAAAATCATTTCTGAGTTAAGTGGAGGGGAATTAAAAAGGGTTTTACTTGCAAGAGTAATATTATCTGATGCAGAACTCTTCCTGTTTGACGAACCGACAAACCACCTTGACATATACACTGTAAAATGGTTCAGGGATCATCTAATCTCAATGACAAAGCCTTTTGTAATTGTTACCCACGATGCTTATCTTCTTGATGGATGTGTGAAAAAAATCATTGAATTAAACAATGGAAAGGCATTTTTTTTCTCCGGTGATTATGAATTTTATCAAAAAAAGAAAGAGGAATTACAGAGAAAGGCAAACAGGGAGTATAAGAATAAGGTTGAAAAAATCAAAAAAGACATGGAGTTTGTAAGAAAAAATCTTGGTAGTCAAAAAACAAATCAGGCTAAGTCAAGGCTTAAAATGATTGAGAAAATAAAATTGGATGATCCTCAACCATTCAAAAATATTAGATTAAATCTGACTTTCAAAGAACCCCTTAAAAAATCAAGAAACATTTTAAAGTGTACAAATCTTTCTGTAGGTTATGGTACGCCTGTTGTAAAAGGGATCGATATTCTTGTTTTAAGGGGAGAAAAGTATGCTGTTGTTGGTAGAAATGGTAGTGGAAAATCCACTTTCATTAAAACCCTGATTGGGGAAACCAGGCCAATAACTGGTGAAGTAAAGGTCTTTCCTAACATAAAAGTGGGTTTCTTTCCACAGGAAGTGGTGTTTAAAAACGAAGAAAGCCGTGTGTTTGAGATTATAAATCAAATAGATCCATTTCTAAACAGAGAAAGCGTTTTAAACTACCTTGCCCGTTTTTACTTCAGGAAAGAGATGGTTGAAAAAAGGGTAAAATTTTTGTCTGGTGGTGAAAGAAGCAGATTAAAACTTGCAGAACTTTTACTTGAGGATTACGATCTTTTGTTACTTGATGAGCCAACAAATCATCTTGATCTATCACTGACAAACTCCCTTTCGTATGCCCTTGAGAATTTTAGTGGGAGTGTAATTGTTGTTTCCCACAATATACATTTTTTGGACAGAATAGCAAATAAGGTGATAGAATTTTCAGATGGTAAAATGAGACTTTTTGATGGTGGTATTTCGTATTATTTTGAAAAGATATCGAAAGAAAATGGTGAAGGCCTGAAAACTGCAATTAAAGCAAAAAAGGATATTGTTTCAAAAGATAGAAAAGTAAGAAAAAAATCAGGTATTTCAAAGAATGAATTATTAAGGGCAAAGTGGAGGCTTAAAGAGGTTGAGGAAGAGATTGAATCCCTTGAGAGGGAAAAAGAAGAACTTGAGAACTCCTTATATTCAAAAGACATTATTAATAATTACATAAAACTGAAAGAGGTTAGTGATAAAATTAAAACGATTGAAACAAAAATTGAGAGATTACTTGAGGAATGGGAAAGGTTAAGTAAAATATGTACATAATTAAGTCACTAAAAATTCATGGTTTTAAAACATTTCCGAAAGAGACAACAATCGATTTTTCAAAGGGAATTACTGCAATCATAGGCCCAAATGGAAGTGGTAAAAGCAATATTGCAGAGGCTTTGATATGGGTTATGGGGGAGCAAAGCCCAAAAGCATTTCGAAGTGGTCAGATGGAAGATGTTATTTTTGCAGGAACTGATAACCTCTCTCCAATGGGAATGGCGGAGGTTTCACTGAAGTTTGAAAAGCTAAATCCAGAAAAAGGCGAAGACAGGTATGTTGAAATAATGAGGAGGTTTTACAGGGAGGGCGAAGGGGAATACAGATTAAATGGAAAAAGGGTAAGGAGAAAGGATATCCAGGAATTTCTTTACGATATAGGTCTTGGCTCAAAATCTTTTGCAATGATTGAACAGGGA
>JALSOA010000032.1 GCA_026986725.1 Acidobacteriota bacterium | reverse complement strand
ACAATTGAACTTTGCAAATGCGACCTTGCTACCGATATGGTTTACGAATTCCCTGAATTGCAGGGAATTATGGGCGGGCTTTACGCAAAGGAAGAGGGAAAACCCTACGGAATATGGAAGGGTATATACCACCATTACAAACCGGAATCCTTTGACGATGAAATCCCTGAAACAGAAGAGGGGGCAATTACTTCCATTGCTGATAAACTCGACACCTTTTTAGGCTGCCTTGCTGTTGGAATTAAACCGACAGGCTCAAAAGACCCATTTGGTTTAAGAAGGGCATCCCAGGGGATGGTTAATATCATCTTTAAAAAACAACTTGACTTTGATTTTTACAAATTTGTTGGAGAATGCCTTTCAATTTACGAGAAGTATTTAAAGATAGAAAAAGACGAATGGGAAAAATCGGTATTTTCAATACTTGACCAGAGAATTTCATTCTTCCTTGAAAAAAGCGGGTTTAAGTACGATGAAATAAACTCTGTCCTTGCAATTGATCACGGAAACCTTATTGACTGTTTAAACAGGATAAAGGCATTGAAAGAGATAAGGGGAGACGAAGAGTTTTTAAAGGTTGCAACAAGTTTCAAGAGGATAAACAACATACTGAATTCTGCAAAAGGGTTTGAAAAATCGGAGATCAATCAAACCCTTTTAATCGAAGAAGAGGAAAAAACACTATTTAACACATACTTAAACCTTGACAGAAAGGTAAAAGGGTTTGCGGAAAAAAAGGATTACCTTTCAGCCTTAAAAGAGATTGCATCAATTTCAAAAACAGTGGATACATTCTTCGACAAAGTAATGGTTATGGCAAAAGAGGAGGATTTAAAACAGAACAGGCTTTCCCTTCTTGCAAGTTTAAGGGAAACCTTTTTAACAATAGCCGACTTTTCTCAACTTGTTGTTGAGAAAAAATAGGGAGGAATTATGAAAAAGATTTCAGCATTTTTTCTTGGGATTCTCATTGTTGCAACCCTTACTTCCTGCTCATTTTTCGGGAAAAAGGAAGAAAAGAGGGAAAAACCTGCAACCTCAATGGCTGTTGAGTTTGTGAAAAAGGCAAAGGAAAAGATAAAAGAGATAAAAAAGGAAAGTTTAAAGGAAGAAAACAAAGATGGGAAAAAAGAAGAAGAAAGCATTACCCTAACAGACAAAGACTTTGAAGCATACCTGAAATCCCTTGACCTTGCCATTGAAAAAATGAAAGAGCAGAACAAAAAATTAAATGAAAAGATGAAAGACGGGAAATTAAGCGCTATGGACATTATAAGTTTCTCTCTTAACTCACTTGGAACAGTGTTCAACCCCGATGCTTACCTTGAAAACATTGCAAAAACAGAAGAAGAAAAAAATCATTACGAATACGCATTCCGCAAAATAATAAAGATGTACTCATTTATAGGGGATAAGGATGTTGATCAATTTAAAAAGGAAAATGAAGAAAATGCAAAAGAGGCTGAAAAAAACTTAAAAGAGATGCAGGAAAAGATAAAAGAGATGAAGAAGAAAAACCCGGAACTTGCAAAAAAAATGGAAGAAAGCATGGGAATTGTTGATATAAACTCAATTGAGAATATGGCAAACCCTGTAAAAACATTCTCCGAAAGCGAACTTGCGCTTTACAAAAAATACCAGAAAGATATATGTGCGAAAAACAACGCCTTAAAAGAGCAATTAAGCAATTTAAAAGAGATATTTGAAAATTTTAAGAATAACAATTAGGGGTGGTTATGGAGTTTGAAGCAGTAATAGGGCTTGAGGTTCACGCACAATTAAAGACAAAAACAAAGATGTTCTGCTCCTGCAAAACGGATTTCAAAGACGAACCAAACACAAACACCTGCCCGGTTTGTTACGGGTTGCCAGGGGCATTGCCTGTTATAAACAAAAGGGCTGTTGAATTTGCAATAAAAGCAGGGCTTGCATTCAATTGCAAAATAAACTTAACTTCCGTGTTTTCAAGGAAAAACTACTTTTACCCTGATCTGCCAAAGGGATACCAGATAACCCAGTACGAGATACCAATATGCGAGGGCGGAGAGGTAAAGGTTGACGAAAACAGGGCATTCAGGCTTGAAAGAATACACCTTGAAGAGGATGCGGCAAAATCAATGCATAAGGGAAACAAAACCCTTATAGACTTTAATAGAAGCGGGATCCCCCTTATAGAAATTGTCTCAAAGCCTGATATGAGAAGCGGAAAAGACGCCTACGATTACCTTGTCCAGTTAAGGGCAATTTTAAGATACCTTGATATATGCGACGGCAATATGGAAGAAGGCTCCCTTAGATGCGATGCAAACATTTCGGTAAGGCCAAAGGGGCAGAAAGAATTGGGCACAAAAACAGAGTTGAAAAATTTAAACTCATTCAGATTTGTTCAAAAGGCAATAGACTACGAGATAAAAAGGCAAATTGAGGTAATAAAGTCAGGGGGAAGGATTGTTCAGGAAACAAGGCTTTACGACGATAGGAAAAACGAAACAAGGCCAATGAGGTCAAAGGAAGAGGCTCACGATTACAGATACTTCCCCGAACCAGACCTTAAACCCCTTGTAATTACCGAAAAAGAGATTGAAGAAATAAGAAAAAAAATGCCGGAGCTTCCCCTTGAAAAAGCAACAAGGTTTGTAAAAGAATTCGGGATAAAAAGGGAAGATGCACACCTTTTAACCCTTGAAAAAGAGCTTGCAGATTACTTTGAAGAAGTGGCAAAACTCAGCGGAAACCCGAAAACAGCATCGGCACTTATACAGACAGAGCTTTTAAGGGAATTAAATGCAGAGAAAAAATCTGTAAACGAATGCAGCCTTAAAACGGAAACACTTGCAAAACTAATAAAACTCATTGACAACAAAACAATTTCGATGAAAATAGCAAAAGACATTTTCCCCGAGATCTACAAAACAAACAAAGACCCTGAAACACTTGTAAAGGAAAAGGGGCTTTTGCAGATAACAGACGAAACAGCAATTGAAGAGGTATGCAAAAAAGTATTGGAGGCAAACCCCAAACAGGTTGAAACATACAAAAACGGGAAAGAGGGACTTTTCGGATTCTTTGTCGGTCAGGTAATGAGGGAGACAAGGGGCAAAGCAAACCCTCAGATTGTAAACAAAATTTTGAAAAAACTCCTTGAAGAATAAGGGGGTAAAAATAAAAAAAATTGTACTCCTCTGCCTTTTCACTTTAACCTTAAACTTAAATGCAAAGGCAGGGGATTTTTTTGTATCCAAAAACAAATACTTTGATATCTATTACAAAAAACAAAGCTTAAATCTTGTTCAGCAACTTGTAATAGACTGCGATTCATTTCTTGAAAGGGTGTGCAACAAATACGGATTAAAAAAACCTGAAAAACCTATAAAAGTCTATATAAACCCTGAATACAAATTCAAAAACGAGGCATTCCCCTTCAACCTAAAAATAGCGGGGGCTTACTTCCCTGACAGAAAAGAGATTGTCTTGAAAACAACAAAGCCATTTGATTCAGACCTTACAAGCGACATATTCATAGTTTTCAAACACGAAACAATGCACGCAATAATTGACTTAAACAGACTAAAAATCCCCTTATGGTTTAACGAAGGGCTTGCGGTTTTTAACAGCAGAGGATTCTCCATCTGGGACGGAAGGGAATTGCTTGGAATTAATAGAAAGAAACTGAAAAACTACCTTAACCCACAATCATTTCACAACCCTATTGACGCACCTATATCATATTCCCTTGCCTGCGGAATTGTAAGTTATATGGAAAATTACGGAAACAAAAATATGGAAAAACTATTCAAAAACTTACAGAAAGGCTACGATTTCAAAACCTCATTCTCGACAGCCTTCGGAATTGACTTTAACTTCTTTCTTTTAATGTTCAGAGACGACTTCCTATCAAAATACACAATGTTCAACCTTATAATTTCATTCAAAGGGTTAGGAGGAATAATATTCTTTCTTTCAATAATAATAGCAATCGTCAGATATTACAGAAACAAAAAGCGAATTGAAAAAATGATAGAAGACGAAAAAAACTCCCAGATTGAAATATATGAGGAAAGGTTTTAGGTATCAGGTGTTGGGTGTTAGGTGTTAGGTTTGGACTGAGGAAGAGAATTAATTATTTAAATTAGATAGACTTTTTTCTTTTTAAAACCCCGTATCTATCACCTGATACCTAATATTCAACACCTTTTTTATTACTTTTTCAAATTTTTTTCTTGACACGAGAGAGAGAGAGAGAAAGATAATAGATGGCG
>JALSOA010000031.1 GCA_026986725.1 Acidobacteriota bacterium | reverse complement strand
AATGTTTGTTCTGTCCTTTAATTTATTCATTCCAAAGTCATAACCCCTGTTCATCCTTGAAACCATTTCAACAATACCAACTGAATCAATGTCAAAAACACTGGTTGCATCCGGGAAATCTCCTGCGGATGTGGGGTCCCCTGTAAGTGCAAGTATTCCCCTGACTCCAAGGGCACAGGCTCCAAGGATCTCAGACTGAATTCCAAGCAGATTCTTGTCCCTACAGGTTATGTGAAGTATTGGTTCAAGACCCAAAACAGTCTTTATGTAAAATGCAAAAACCATTGCACTCATCCTGACCCTTGCAAGAGGGTTTTCAGCAATGTTAACCGCATCTATACCAAGCTCTTTGAGAGGTTTGATCTTCCGTAACTGTCTATCGGGCGATGGGCCTTTTGGGGGATCAACCTCAACACTTACCACAAACTTTTCCCCCAGTTTCTTAAAAAATTCAGGAACTTCGTTTGTGTCAAGTTTGTCACCTGACACTTCCTCCTCTATCAAAGGCGGCTCTATTATCCACCTTGCCTTATTTTGTTCTATTTCAAGGTTGTTAATCGCATCTGAAAGTTTTTTAATGTGAGAGGGTGTCGTGCCGCAACATCCACCTATCAGGTTTACTCCATTCTTCAAAAAAAGAAGACCGTACTCCTTGAAGTATTCCTCTGAAACCGGGTACACTATCCTATCACCGACTGTGATGGGATACCCTGCGTTGGGCATTGCGCTTAAAAGGGTATTATCAAATCTTTGAAAGTAATTGCTGTAATGGGCAAATAATTCTGCCGGACCAAGTGTGCAGTTAATTCCAACAACATCTGCTCCTGCAGAAAGAAGAGTATCAAAACAGGTATCCGGTCTATCGCCAAACTTTGTTAAACCGTCCTCAAGGATCGTTATTTCAGCAACTATGGGTATTGAAGAGTCTGCCTTTCTCACTCCCTTAACTGCGTTTTCTATCTCCAGAAGAGAGGAAAAGGTTTCCAGAATAATCAAATCCACACCTTCGTCAATGAGTACCTTTGCTTGATTGTAAAAAATAGAGATATAATCGTCTTCAACAAGATTTCCGTACGGTTTTAAAAGAGCATTGGTTGGACCCATTGAGCCGGCTATATAAACACTTTTTCCCTTAGCTGCTTTTCTTGCATTTTGTACAGCCAATCTATTCAACAATTCAAACTTGTCCTCAAGCTCAAAAAGAGAAAGTTTCAAAATATTTCCGTCAAAGGTGGAGGTCTCTATCACCTGTGCCCCTGCCTCAATGTACTCCTTATGAATTTGAATTATCAGATCGGGGTTTTTAAGGTTTTCTTCAACTGTTGATATACCGGCAGGCCTTCCCTTCTGGTTTAAGTATGTTCCAATAGCCCCGTCACAGATTAAAAAACTTTTTTTTAACTTTTCTAAAAAATCTTTCATTGTTTTTCGTGCAGGGTGGTTATCTCAAGTATCTCAAAATTCCTCTCACCTGAAGGGACCCTTACAGTTACCTCATCTCCCTCCCTTTTCCCAACAAGGGCCTTCCCTATTGGCGAGGTTATCGATATCTTATCGCTTCCATCTTCAGTTTCTTCAGGCATAACAAGGGTATAGGTGATTTCTTCATCCCTGTCAAGATCGTAAAGCACCACAGTTGTGCCATAACTAATTCTGTCCTTTGGCAACCTTGAAACATCAATCTGAGCAATCTCAGCCCTTCTCTTCTTTAAATTCATCAATTTTGTTTGCAAAAGCCTTTGCTTCTCCAGAGCCGCCTCATATTCGGCATTCTCAGATAAATCACCTTGAGCTGCAGCCTTTGCAATCTCTTTTGGTAAAGTGACCGTTAATTCATACTCAATCTCTTTGATCTCCTTTGTGAGTTTTTCAATTATTTCTTTTGTCATTTATGTTTACCTCCAGAAATTTTAGAAGATCTTTCTCCCCGGAAAGAAACATGCTTGAGATACATATTGTCAACTTTTCACCAAAAATTTCAAGTACTTTTTCTTCTCTTAATTTAATCCAATCTTTCTCAGTTGCAACAATAAAATCAACCTGCTCTTCAAAAGCAATAGAATTAAGGGTTTCAAGTTTATGTGGTGAAGGAACGGTATGGTCTGGAAAAGAAAAAGATTTTAAAACATTTAACCCTGCAGTAATCAGATCAGCTTTAAATGAAAGGGGATTTCCTATCGCTGAGAAACTAATAACAGTTTTATCCTGCATGTCTTCAAGTGCTATCACCCTGTTTTTAGCAGGCTGATAGAAGTGGCTGATTTCAAGGTTTGCTTCAAAGATAACAGCATGGGGATTTAGTTCAGAAACGGTTTTTTTCAAAAGGGGGACATTTTTGCCGTACTTAGATCTTGTTAAAATAACAATATCAGCCCTTTTAATCTCAAAAACAGGCTCTCTCAATATGCCATAAGGTAAAAGTTTCCCATTACCAAAAGGATTGGTACAATCCAGAAGGCAAATATCTATGTCTCTGTAAAGTTTTCTGTGCTGAAACCCATCGTCAAGTATATGAACATCACATTTACACTCCCTCTCCCCCAGAAGACCGCCTTTGTACCTGTTTTTGCCTACAATAACGCATGCCTCATCCTTTAACCTCTTTTTTATTAAAACAGGCTCATCCCCACATTTCAGGTACGGACAATCCTCTTCGACAGAAACAGTTTCAGACTCATTCTTCCTCTTATAACCCCTTGAAAGAATACAGGGTTTCAATCCAAACTCCTGAACAAGTTTTTCTGCAAGATAAATGGCAAAGGGCGTCTTTCCAGTACCTCCAGCAGTCAGGTTCCCAATTGAAATAACAGGCTTATTCAGCTTCTTTATCCTGAAAAATCCAGAAGTGTATAAAAAATTTCTAAAATTTATTAAAAAAAGGTAAATAAGGTAAAATGGAAAAAGGATTATTTTCAAAAACGGATTTTTCAACATTTTACAACCTCTAATACACAATCAAGGCTTTTCCCCTGTTTTTCAAGGAAATCCCTTGCTCTTAAAGCAACCTCATTAAAATACTCTTCCTTCTCAAGGAAACTCTCAATAAAAAACTTTAGCTCCCTGCCATTTTCAACAATAAAGAAAAAATCACCAAGCAATTCCTTCATATCTTCAAAATTTGACAAAAACTTCCCTGTAACGGTGGGCTTACCCAGAAACAGGGGTTCAACAAAGTTCTGTCCGCCACAATCAACAAGGCTTCCCCCAACATAACACAGGTCGGCAATTTCATAGAAACCTGTGAGTTTTCCCGTCTCATTGACTATCAGAACATCCTTGTTTTTAAGAACAAAACGATTCCTCCCATTGCTCAAAACGGGAGTAAAACCATATTTTTTTATAGCGGTTACCACTTCATTAACCCTTTCAACATGCCTTGGAACAATAATAACTTTAATTCTTTTTTCTATCAGGTCTTTAATATTCTCCAGTATTAACTCTTCTTCATAATCCCTGGTCGAGCCAAAAACAACTATCGTTTTATCCGATTTAACTTCTATTTTTTCGTTGATCTCTGGCCTAACTGCCAATTTAAGGTTCCCACATACTTTTATCTTATCAGGATTACACCCTATGGAGACAAACCTGTCTTTATCCCTTTCACTTCTCACTGCTATTTGTTCAAAGTGATCAAACAGTTTTCTCATAAAAAATGCAAATCTTCTGTACCACTTTATTGATCTGTCTGATAACCTTCCGTTTACAAGGTAAAGTTTTAAACCATTTTTTGAAGCGTGGATTATGGCATTGGGCCACAATTCAGTCTCCACAAAAATAATAGCCCTTGCTTTAACTCCTTCAAAAAAAATATTTACCGAATGAGGGAAATCAAAAGGAAAATAAGAAATGGTTACATTCTCTTTTCCTTTAAAATTGTATTCCGCCTTTTGTAATCCTGTATCAGTCGAAGCAGTCAATAACACCCTTTTACCTTTTTCAACAAGTTTTCTAACAAAAGGAGCAATTAAAACCTGTTCTCCAACACTTGCAGCATGCACAATACAGTCAAAATCCCCTTTCACCTCAGGATTTCCTCTCAGATAAAAATACCTTTTCCCAAACCTTTTTTTAAGTTTAAAAAACATAAAAGGATAAATCGTGTAAATAAAAAGAGTATAAATTAACCTCATGCTCAGTATTCCCTGACAATGTTGTACAGGGTGTCTCTCTCCACAGGTTTTTTCCCTGCAGTTTTTATCAAATGAACTATCTCCTGAATTGAAGATTTCCTCTCTGTTTTGTACCCTGCCATATAGGTAATTGTCTCCTCAACAACAGTT
>JALSOA010000030.1 GCA_026986725.1 Acidobacteriota bacterium | reverse complement strand
TATTCAATGCTTTGAAAAAGATAAAACAAAAGGCAAATCTTAAAACAGAAGAAAAAACATTGAAAAAACTTTCATTCTTCTGTGCCGGAGATATGAGAAGAGCATTGAATTATCTTGAAGCAATGGAAATTGCAGGGGAAGAGGCTTTTGAAGAGTTCAAAGCAAACCCTGTTTACGACAGAAATTCTGACGAGCATTACAACCACGCATCCGCATTGCAAAAAAGCATCAGAGGGGGAGATGAAAATGCCGCAATTTATTACCTTGCAAAAATGATTGAGGCAGGTGAAGACCCTGAATTTATTGCAAGAAGAATGTTTGTGTGTGCCGCAGAAGACATAGGCAACGAAGACCCTTTTGCAACAGTGCTTGCAGCATCGGTACTTTATGCAGTTAAAAATTTAGGCTTACCGGAGGCAAGAATACACCTGTCTCAACTTGCAATCTACCTTGCAAGGGCTGAAAAATCAAACGAAACAATAGTTTCAATTGACAATGCAATTTCTGACATAAAAAACGGGGCAATATTCCCTGTTCCTGACCATCTCAAAGACATCCATTACAAAGGTGCGGATAAAATTTCAGGTGCAAAAGGCTACATATATACCCACTCAAACCCTTTTGAAAAACAGAACTTTTTACCTGATGAGTTGAGAAACAAAAGGTATGTGAGACAGTCTGAATTAAAGGACTTACCTGAAGAGTTAAAGAATAAAATCATTGAATACTTAAAACAGCACAATGGTGAAAAACTTGACTTTGAGAACGCTTCCACAACATTAAATATTGAGAACTGGAAATTAAAAAAAGCCCTCCGCTTTCTTATTAAAAATAAAGAAATAATCATTTTGAAAGACTTAACCATCAAAATCCAATAATAAAATCTTTTACATGCTTTTTTATGAAAGCATTTTCTTTTTATCTGGATTATAATAATAACAATATTAAGAGTGTGGGGGAGTTATGGGAGCAATTGAAAGGCCATGGTTAAAGTTTTATGGAAATATTCCACATAACCTGAATTACCCGGAGAAATCCCTTTTTCAGGTTTTGAAGGAAAGTGCTAAAAGGCATTCAAACTCCATTGCCTACACCTTTATGGGGGCGTCTTACACATATTCACATTTGATTGAGGAGATTGAAAGATTTGCTTCTTTGCTTCATTCCATTGGTTTAAAAAAGGGTGATTGTGCAAGCATTGTAATGCCCACCTGCCCGGAAGGTGTCATTGCTTTTTATGCGGTAAACAAACTTGGCGGGGTTGCAAGTATGGTTCACCCTTTGTCAACAGAGAATGAAATTGATTATTACTTTGAATTAAGTGACACAAAGATAGCAATAACCCTTGATATGTTTTACGAGAAGGTAAAATCCTCCGCAAAGAGAAAAAATGTAAAAAGGGTTATTGTTTCAAGTATATCCCGCTCAATGCCTTTTTTGAAAAAAACGATTTATAACGCTTTTCTGAAGAAAAGGGTAAGGATTGAGGAAAATGATTTGCTTTTAGATAATGCTCTTAAAAAGATTGACGGGTATGTGGAAGACGAAAAGGTTGATGTAAATGACCTTGCGGCAATTCTGTACAGTGGGGGGACAACAGGTTTTCCAAAAGGGGTTATGCTTTCAAACAGAAACCTTATTGCAGAGGGGATGCAGGTTGCTGTGTGGGGCGGATTAAATGATGAGGATACAATACTTGCAATTCTCCCTATCTTTCACGGCTTTGGGTTGAGTGTTTGCATTAATGCGGTTTTTATGGGAGGTGCGAGGACTGTTTTGGTGCCTAAATTTGAATTAAAGGATTTAATAAAAACAATTGAAAAGGAAAAGCCCACATTTTTAATAGGGGTTCCGACCCTCTTTAAAGCACTTGTTGACAATGACAGATTCAGGCGGATAAGGTTTGATTTTTTGAAGTCAGCCTTCTGTGGTGCGGATACCCTTCCTGAGCAATTGAAAAGGGATTTCGATTCAATTGTTGAAAAAAGCGGGGGAAAGGCAAGGCTTTTGGAGGGGTATGGATTAACCGAGGCTGTTACAGCGGTTATGGCAATGCCTTTAAACGAGTACAGGTCGGGTTCAATGGGAATTCCTTTTCCCGATATGTATGCAAAAATTGTGAAACCTGAAACAGACGAGGAATTGCCACCGGGTGAGGTTGGAGAAATGGTGATTTCAGGGCCTGATGTTATGATCGGTTATTTAAAGAATGAAGAAGAAACAGAAAGGGTTTTGAAGAAACATAAAGATGGAATGCTCTGGCTTCACACGGGAGACCTTGCATACATGGATGGGGACGGATTTTTCTATTTCAAGCAGAGGTTGAAGAGGATGATTAAGGTTTCGGGATACAATGTTTACCCATCGGAGGTTGAGTCCGTTTTGTCAAAGCATCCTCTTGTGAAGAATGTTTGCGTTATAGGGGTTAAGGACGAGTATCAGATGACAAAGGTTAAAGCATTTGTTGAGTTGAAAGACTTTTCCCTTGCATCTGATAAACTTGCTGATGAGTTGAAAGAATTTGCCGCGAGGGATTTGATTAAATGGAGTTGTCCTAAAGAGATTGAGTTTAGAGAAAAGTTGCCCCTTACAAAGATTGGAAAGGTTGACTTTAAGGTGCTTGAGGAAGAAGAGAGAAGAAAAGAACGATAAAGCATTAAAAGTTTTTCAATTATTTCAAAAATGCTATAATTGTTCCCATGGGGATGGGGTCCCCCTTTAATTGCCTTCAGGCTGATGACTCCTCTTCTTTTTTAAAGGAGGTAAAAATGGGAGCCACATTCTCACCATCCCCCTATTCATGTAATTGCATTAAAGTTATTGAGAAAGCAAACAATCTTTTGAAAAAGACAAAAGGCGATTTTTTTAATAAAGAGTCTGAACTTTTAAACGGTTTAAGAGAAAGATTTGAAAAGGGAAGGTTTAACCTCGCTGTTCTGGGACAGTTTAAAAGGGGAAAGAGTACTCTTTTAAATGCTTTGATAGGGTTTGATATTTTACCGAGTTCAGTTGTCCCTCTCACGGCCATACCAACTTTTCTTATGGATGGTGATAACTATGCGGTTAAGGTCGTTTTTGACAGTGAAGAAAAAGAAAGGTTTATTTCTTTGAAAAATGTGGAGGATCTCAAATCTGTGCTCTCGGATTTTGTAACCGAAGAGGGGAACCCTGAAAATGTAAAAAGGGTAAGCGAAGTGATAGCGTACATTCCCGAAAATAAAATTCTTAAAAACAAGGTTGTTTTGATTGACACTCCCGGAATTGGGTCAACTTACACTCACAATACGGAGGCAACCCTGAACTTTCTTCCCCAGTGTGATGCGGCCCTGTTTGTTGTATCTGCAGATCCTCCCATAACAGAGGTTGAGCTTGAGTTTTTGAAAGGGGTTTTTGAGAAGGTTCCAAGATTGTTTTTTGTCCTTAACAAGATTGATTACCTTGACGAGTTTGAAATTGAGGAAGTTTCTAATTTCCTTAAAAAGCATTTGATTGAGATCGGGATCCCTGAAGATTATGTTATATTCCCTGTCTCTGCAAAAAAAGGCCTGAAAGCAAAGTTGAAAAATGATAGCGATCTTTATAAAAATAGCGGGATTGATAAAATAGAAAAACACCTTGTGGATTTTCTTGCAAGAGAAAAGTCAAAGGCATTGACAGATGCAATTGCCATTAAGGCGAGAAACATTTTAAACAATGTGCTATTAAACATTGAACTTGAAATAAAATCCCTTGAAATGCCACTTGATGTTGTTGAGAAAAAAAAGGCTTTATTTGAGGAGAAGATCGGGGAACTTGAAAACGAAAAACAATCAACCATTGACATACTTGCTGGTGACAGCAAAAGGGTACATTCTCAACTTGAAGAGTATTCGGTTGATTTAAGGAACACGGCATTTTCTTATTTTTCTGGAATCCTTGAAGAGTACATTGCAATGGCCGGTAAGAGCGGCAAGCTAAACGAAAAAGAGATTGTAAAAAGACTTGCTGAAGAGATCCCGGTTTTTTTTGAAAAAAAGATGGGAGAGGCAACAGACATTTTCTCAAAAAAGGTTTCTCATCTTCTTGAGAAGCACCAGAAGAAGGCCAATCAGATAATTGATTCAATAAAAAAGATTGCCGGTGACCTTTTTGATGTTGCTGTGAAGGAGATTGAAGAGGTCAGGTACTTTGAAATAGTTAATGAGCCTTACTGGGTTTTGCACAAATGGGAAACCACATTCAATCCAATACCGCCTGTTGTTGTTGATAGAATGATACCCCCCGCTTTAAGGAACAAAAGGATAATAAAAAGAGTAAAACAGAGAGTGAGAAGCCTTGTGGTTTCAAATGTGGAAAATCTGAGATGGTCTATTTTCCAGAGCATTGATAGAAGTTTCAGGCAATTTCAAAGATTGCTTGAAGAGAATTTTGACAACACATTGGCTGCCACTTACGGTGCTGTTAAAAGTTCTATTATCAAGAAAAAGGAGTTAGGTGAAAAGGTTGAAGAGGAATTGAAAAGAATTAAGAATGTAAAAAGAGAGATAGATAGCCTTATAAATGATATCTCCTCTTATCTTGATGGTAATTGAAAGAATGATTTGATAAGTACTCTATTGATTTAAAAAACCAGATTTAATTTTTCTTTTTCACTTTTTAGACAGATGTACACATTCTGTTTTTTAATATGTTTTCCGCCTCCGTTATTATCTTTTCAATCAATTCCTTTACAGAGGGAATATCGTGTATTAACCCAACAACCTGTCCACATGCAAAAAGGGCATTGTCGGTCTCTCCTGTTTTCAATGATTTGAGACCCCTTAATCCGCTTAAAAGTGGTGCCAACTCCTGCAATGTTGCACCGTTTTCTTCCATTTCCTTAATTTTAAGTGCATGTTTGTTTTTCAATGCCCTTAAGGTGTTTTTCAAACTTCTTTCAACGAGTATTGTGTCAGTTTCCTTTGCTTCAATCAGTTTTTGTTTTATGTTTGGGTGGGCAGGTGCTTCCTTTGTTGCAACAAACCTTGTACCCATATTTACCCCTTCTGCCCCAAGGGCAAGTGCTGCTAAGAATCCCCTTGCATCTCCGAAACCGCCAGATGCAATTACAGGAATTTTTAATTCGTCAACTGCTCTGGGGATTAGAATCAGAGATGTAACATCGTCTTCACCGGGGTGTCCGGCACACTCAAATCCGTCTATGCTTACAAAATCACACCCAATACTTTCGGCTTTTTTAGCATGCCTTACTGATGTGCATTTGTGTATTATTTTTATCCCAGCATCTTTTAATTTTTTTATGTAAGGCTCGGGGTTTCTGCCAGCCGTTTCCATTATCTTTATACCTTTTTCAATTATTACATCTATGTATGCCTCGTAGTTTACAGGCCTTAATGTTGGGAGAAAGGTTATGTTTACTCCAAAGGGTCTGTCGGTCATCTCTCTGCACCTGTCTATCTCTTTTGCAAGTTTTTCAGGTGTGTCAAATGAAAGAGCAGTGATTATTCCAAGCCCACCTGCATTTGATACTGCTGAAACAAGTTCAGCCCTTGAGATCCACATCATACCACCCTGAATGATGGGATATTTTATGCCCAATGCCTTTGTAACCCTTGTTTCAAACATACTTCCTCCCTTTGTCATTTTTTAAAAGAAAAAGGGGGAGTTTTCTCCCCCTCCTTGTTTTAAGATTATACAAAACCTGACTTTACTTTAAAAGCGATTTTACATACTCGATCATGGGGTCTTTGTCTCCCCCCGAAAAGCCTACAAAGACTTTTGCTATTTTTCCGTCTTTACCAATTACAGTAAAGTGGGGAATTCCACCAACTGCATAATCTTTGTATATGGATTTGTCTTTTAAAACGGCAACCGGATATTTAATATTTCTGTCAGCAAGGAATTTTTTTATGTAATTAAATTCTTCATCAGGTTTAAGGTTGGGAACCTTCTGTTTTCCGTCTGAAAAGGTACCATAGTATGCGGTTATGCTTATGACAACAAGCCCATTGTTTTTGTATTGTGAATAGAGTTTTTCAAGGTAAGGCATTGCAGCCCTGCACGGTGGGCACCATGGAGCAAAAAAGTCAAGTACTACCACCTTTCCTTTTAGGTCTGACAGTTTTAACCCTTTTGAGTTTATCCATTTATCAACTCCCTTCAATTCAGGTGCCTTTTTACCCACTGAGTTTATCTGGGTAAGTTTCTCTTTGAGCCTGTTTTTTACCTGTGGAGGTAACTGTTTGCTGTTCATTGCCCTCTTTAACACTTCTTTTTCCTTTTTTGTCTGACCTGTTTGTTCATAGGCAAAGGAAATGCCATCGTAAGAATAGTATGCAGTCATGGGGTCTAAACGGGGGGCATTTATTGCTCTTTCAAAAAATGGAATTGATTCTTTGTATTTGTTTTTGTTTAAGAGCATGTATCCAAAATTCATTGCATTTACCGCATATTGATTGGATGTTTTGCTTACCCTGTCAAGGTACTCTGCAGCCTTTTTTATATTACCACTCTCAAAGTAAGCCACAGACATCATCATATTGTATCTATCCGGATCAAGTGCTTCGGGTTTCTTTATCATTTTTAATGTATTAAGTGCTTTCTGACCTTCGTCTATTGAGTTATAAAGCTCTGCTGCAAGCAGTTTTTCCTTGTCTGTCATCTTTTTAACATCGTATTTGGAGATAAGGTTTTTCATCTTTCTTTTCATTTCATCCAAAAATTGCTTGTACTGTTCTCTGCTTTTTATCTGTTTCTTTTGTTGAGTAAGGCTTTGAGTGAGTTTGTTATAATCCTCTTTAAAGCCTGCAAAACTCAGGGATGAAATTGTAATCATTAAAATTAATACAAAAAATTTCCTCATTAAATCCTCCTGAAAAATTATTCCTCTGGATTATACCACATAAAATTTCAATTCAATATGCAATTAATGATTTCATGTATGTTCTATCAAGATCTCCATTCACCTCAAGGCACATCAAAGATAGGTTTGATCTAAACTTTATAAAGCACAATGTGTTGAATGAATCATCTGTAAACAGATCTTTTATCAATGTTTTGTATCTGGTAAACGGTGCTATTTTTATCTGTTTTGTCGTAATAAGGTTACCCTTCCCATCATAAAGGGAAAATGTTACGAAAGCATTTTCATTGTTGGGGTTGAGGGCAACAATCCCTGTCCATTCGTGTTCATTGCCTGACACCACAGGCAAAATCCCGCTGTACTTTTTCATAAAGGGAAGGGCATACCCACATATTGCGCCCCCTTTTACCCCATAGATTTCAATGCCGGTAACCTTCACACTTGAATAGGCATAACCCCATACAGCATCGGAGAATCTGTCTCCAAAAAGTGAGTTAAACAACCCTTTAACCTTTGATAATGAGGGGATTTCAATCGATTTTATTCCCAGAAATTTACCATCGTTGTTGTAAAGGTAAAAGGTTATTCTTCCATCTTTGTTTTCAGTGTTTACAAATGAAAACCCTGTCCAGAAGAGGTCTTTTTCTTCAGGGATATGTGGGATATAAAACTTGTTTGCCGCTGCATTGTTTAAGGTTATTGCCGCACCATCGTTCCCTTTTTGAATGAAGATCTCAAAGCCGTTCAATACATTTGACATGTTTGAATCTATTACCTGTCCCCAGCATTTTGATCCAGGTACATTATCCGTAAGTTTGTTTATGATAAAAAGGTTTGATAGCTCTGATGGGTAAGATTCCCCTGCATTGTTGACCGTCACTATCAGGTTCTTTTCGTTTTTGTTTCCTATGCTTAGAACAGTATCCCAGTAGTATGTTTCCTCCGCAATGTGGGGAATGTACAGAAGAGGGAGCAAACTTAGCCCCTGATAGGCACAGGCGCCGAGTTGATCTCCCTTCACATCTGAATAGACAAGAACAAATGAGTTTGAACTTAAAGAGTACTGGTACTGGTTTTCGGATTTATTTTCCATAAGATCAGATAGTTTTAATTTTGTGTAACCTTTTAAAGTGTGGTTTTTTACAATAACATTACCGTTAGAGTCTATTCTTTTTAGTGACACCCTTGCATCGTCAGGAAAAGGATTTATCAGGTATGAATTAATTGTAACCGTTCTGCCTTTTATATTAAACTCACCGTTTTTGCTTAAAGGATAACTTGCAAAGTTTACCGGGAGTATTGTAATGCAGTTTGATTCTCCTTTCAAACCCAGGTCATTTTCTGCCAGCACTTTTATGTAATAAGTTCCCCTGTCATAAAAAATCAAACTTACCTGTGGTTCTTCTGTTTCAAATGTTCCGTTGAAATCTCCCTCAACCTTCCAGTAATACTTAACTATTTCCCTATTACCCGGGTCTGAGAATTGACAGGTGAAATCAACGGTTAAAGGAGTAAGCCCGCTGAATGTTGAGGCGGAAAAAGATATAGGATCGGGGGCCGACGATTTTGCAAACCTTGCATGAATTGTATGATTTTCTTGCACCTTTTTAAAAGTATATGTTGTAATCCTTCCCTGGTTTATTCCGTCCACATCAACCTCTTCAACAGTGTAACCTGGGTCGGCAACTATTGAAAAGGTTTTGTTTTCCCCTTCTGTCACCTCAATTGTTCCCGATGGGTATATGCTTCCACCGCCCTCTGCTGATGCTTTTATCTGGTACCTGTTTTCGGAAATTTCGGTAAATTCAGCATGAATTGTGTGGTTTTCATGAACATCTGTGAAGGTATAGATGTTAACAACCCCTGCGCTTTTTCCGTCTATTTTAACATCCTTGATCCTGAATCCATTGTCCGGTGTAATTACAAAGGTGATGTCATCTCCATCATTTACTGTGATGTTTCCAGAAGGTTGAATTGAACCGCCGTTTTCAGCAGTGGCAGTAATGGTGTAACTGTTAACGGTGTTTTCTTCAAAGTAAGCGTCAATGGTGTGGTCAGCAGTTACATTGTTAAAGGTGTAAGTGGTTATAGCCCCCTCATTCAACCCGTCAACCTCAACATGCTCTATCCGATGGCCTGCATCAGGTTTGATTGTAAATGTTATTGAGTCACCTTCATTAACTTCAATCTGTCCTGATGGTGTTATAATGCCACCCTGGTGAGCGGTTGCGGTAATGGTATAATTTGAAGTTTGATCCTGTTCAAAGGATACGGATATGGTGTGGTCTTCAGTTACATTTGAAAAGGTGTAAGTGGTTATAGATCCCTGATTTACCCCGTCCACTGTAACATCCTTTATGTGGTAGCCATTTTCGGGGGTTATTGTAAAGGTAATGCTTTTACCGTAATCAACCATCACTTCCCCTGATGGAGATATGCTTCCATGTTCGCCTGCAGATGCCGTTATGTAATAAAATCCGAATTTTTGCCTCAGAGTTTGCCATAGTTCTGTTCTTGTTCCATCGTAATTCAATGCCCACATTCCGGTTCCGCCAATGTTGTACTGATTGACGAGGTCATACTTTAGTCCTATGCTTACCTCGTCATCGTACCAGGCCTGGTGAGGATGAGAGGTTGAACAATTGTAATCGTAAAATGGAGTGTGTGAATAGTCGTCCCATTCCCTGTTGTACTGATTTGCTTTGTCAACAGCGGTTGTGTATATTACTGCGCTTGCGTTTGATCTTTGCTCTGTGGGGATTTCGCATGCTTTTGCAGGCCAATCGTAACCGTAATAGGGAACCCCAAGTATCAATTTGTGCTTTTTTGCATCTCCAACACCGTATGTGCCATTTATATAATTGTATATTGTTTTGTTTACGCTTGCCCATGTTGGCCATGGACTTCCGTCGATGTAACTTAAAGGTGAAACAGGCCCTGGGTCTCCACCTGCATAATGGTAATCGTAGGCCATTATGAAAAGGTAATCAGCATAATCTGTTAATGTGTTGAAGTCCATTCTGTCGTTCCAGTTTACGGCAGGGGTGTCAACAACCACAAGGCTTTTTGGCATGTTTGTGTGGAAGTAATCTGATAATTCCTGAATAAATGTGTTGAAGTATTCCCTGTCAGAGGAGTAGGGCATTTCAAAATCAATACAGATACCGTCTGCTCCCGCCGATTCAACCTGATTGTAAAGGTTCTGTATGCAATTTTGCCTGTTTGTTTCGCTTTGAATCAAAGTTCTTATTGAACTTCCCCCGAAAAGAGTGGCAGTCAGAATAACTTTGACGCCGTGGGCATGTGCTTCATTTATTGGGGCAGATGATGGCCATCCGTGAAGGTTTGTAATGTCTCCACCTGAATTGAGTTCTGCTGAAAAGTAAGCAATTATTGTAAGAAGGTCCCATCTGATATTTGATGTCCCTCTTTTCCAGTAGGTGTAATACCCTAAAACCTGTCTTTTTACCCGTGGGGTTGTCGTGTTTTTTGGTATTTTCCTGAAGTATTTTTCACTTTTTAATGGTTCTGGGATTGTGTTTTTGAATTTTTGTAATTGAATAAAGTGGATGGAGTGAAAGTTTTTCCCTGGAGATCCAAACATGGCTGGAATAAAAACTAATGGAATTATCAATGCTATAACAATTCTTTTCATGGTTCACCACCCAATGCTTTTTTCTCTATTTTATTATTTTTTTTAAACAAAATAAAGAAAAACATTATTTGAATTCATGCAATTTGTGTTTAAGGTTACTTTTCTTGCATTCATAGATTAAGTGGAATAAGAGATCTATCTTTTCCACTCCACTTAAGGTTACAGTGCATTTTTCTCCAACTATTTTAAATCTAAAGATTCCCTTTTTTATCTCAATTATCTCTTCACAGGGTATCTTTCCTGTGCCAGGGAATTTTTTGATCAATGTATTTATTACAATTAGGCAGTCGGGTGTTATTATTACCTTTAACCCCCATACATCTATCAGTGTGTAATATATGGCAAGTACAATAATCAGCCCCACCACAAGGCTTAGGCTCGACAGCATTTTTAAAAAAAAATAGAAGTTCTCAGATTGAGGATAGAGTAGCATTTTTGCGGTTAAATTCTCCCATAAATCTCTTACAACAACAAATTGATGTGCATAAAAGTAAAGTGATACACCGCTGATTAAAAATGCAAAACTGCGGGTTAACTTCCCATGTGTGAAAATACCTATTTCATCTGAGTTTGTCTGCAAGTTTTTCCACCGCCTCTTTTATGGATTCAGCCCTTGTTATTGGCCTGCCTATTACAATATAATCGGTTCCCCTTTCAAATGCCATTCCCGGAGTCATAATTCTCTTCTGATCGTCTTTTGTTAAAGCAAAGTTCGGTCTAATTCCTGGGGTTACTGTGATAAAGTCTTTACCACAGGTGTTTTTAACTATTTCAATTTCGTGAGGGGAGCAAACAACCCCGTCTGCTCCGTTGTTTTTTCCTAAGATAGCAAGCCTTTTAACCATCTCTTTTGTTGAATGGACAAATCCAATCTCTTTTAAGTCTTCATCACCTAAAGATGTAAGAACAGTCACTCCAATTAAAAGGGGTTTAAAGTTGTTTATTTGATAAAACTCATTTAGCCTTTCCACTGTTGTTTTCACCATTTTGCCGCCGCCTGAAAGATGAATATTTACCATATCAACACCTAACTTTGCAGCCTCAATAACGGCATTTGCCACAGTGTTTGGTATGTCGTGGTATTTTAAATCAAGGAATACCCTGACATTTTCATCTTTTAGCCTTTTTATCAGTGCCGGACCTTCTGCTGTAAACAACTGCTTTCCCACTTTAAAGTATGATATTTCAGGTTTGCATTCTTTTACAATCTCAATTGCCCTGTCTCCGTTTTCAACATCCAGTGCAACAATTACCCTTTCAAGTCTATTCATCTTTAATACTCCCTATCCATTGGTTTATGTCATTTATTTTTTTCTTTTCTAAAAAGGATTTGATTCCTTCAACTACCTCTTTTCCTGCCTTTGGGTTAAAGAAGTTTGCAGTGCCTATTTGAACAGCCTTTGCCCCGACTAACAAAAATTCAAGTGCATCTTTGTAATTTGTTATTCCCCCTATTCCAATTACAGGGATTTTAACGCTTTTTACTGCCTGATATACCATTCTCAAAGCCACTGGTTTGATTGCAGGGCCTGAGAACCCTCCCATCTTTCTTTTGATCAAAAAATCCCTTTTTTCAATATCAACACCCATTCCAAGCAGGGTGTTTATGAGGGAGATTGAGTCAGCCCCCTCCAATTCACACACTTTTGCAAATTCGGTAATATCCGTTACATTTGGGGATAGTTTTACCATAAGGTGTTTTTCTGTTCTTTTTCTCAATTCCTTTACTAAACTGGCAGTCATTTTGGGGTTTGTTCCAAACTGTATTCCTCCCTTTTTAACATTTGGGCAGGATATGTTTACCTCAAACCCATCAATCCCCTCAAATTGTTCAAGATATTTAACAACTTTGATGTATTCTTTTAGTGAATAACCGAAAATATTGACTATTACTGCTGTATCTTTTTCCCTTAATTCAGGCAGTTTTTCGCTGACAAATGCCTTTGCTCCAATATTTTGAAGCCCTATTGAGTTTATCATTCCGCAGGATGTTTCAACTATCCTCGGGGTGGGGTTTCCTTTGATGGACTCAAAAGAAAGCCCTTTTGTGCATATTCCTCCAATTTCAGAAAGCGGGTAAAAGTTTTCAAACTCCAGTCCGTATCCGCATGTGCCGCTTGCAAGGAGAACAGGGTTTTTTAAAACAAGGCCTCTTCCCAAATCAACCGTTAACTTCATAAAAAATCCTTTAAGTATTCTATGTCAAAAACAGGGCCGTCAACACACACCCTTTTGTAACCATCAACAGTTTCAACAACACACCCAAGGCATACCCCAAACCCGCAGGCCATATATTTTTCAAGTGAGGTGTAATGCTTAAATTGAGGAAAGTATTTTTTTATAGCCTTAACCATTCCCTCAGGCCCGCAGGAGAGTATTACAGGGTTTTTAAACCGCTTTTTCTCAATTGCCTTTTTTATCCCGTCAATAACCGTTCCCTTTGTCCCTATATCACCGCTTTCGGTGGTTATAATTGTTGGAGATGATTTTCCGAAAATCGGGACTATGTCTTTCTTGCTTTTCCCCCCATAAACAACAACAAACTTTTCTTTATTTAACTGTTTTGAAAGAAAATAAAGGGGCGGAATACCGCTTCCCCCCCCAACAAGGATGTACTCACTGTTTTTATCAATGGGGAATGTGTTTCCAGATGGCCCAACTGCATCAATTATTTCTCCCGGTTTTAAGTTGTATAGAAATTCAGTGCCTTTCCCTACTTTTTTTACTAAAAATTTAAGCATTTTGTCTTTTTTATTGCACTCCATAACGCTTATAGGCTTTTTAAGCAAGGTGTTTGCCTGAAGCATAAAGAAATTTCCGGGTTTTGCTTTTAAAAAATCATTTTCTTCAGTTAAAAAGGTTAATATTGCATAATCAAAGTAGGTTTTTTTATCCTTTAAAAACAAAAGAGCCTGTTTCAACTTCCACCCCTTTTTTCAGAAAAAAGTATAATTTATTTTGAATTTTCAGTCTATTGTTTATTTCCTTTTTTCAGTTGAATCTGGGTGGTGTTTTTCAGGTGAGCATAACTTACTATTCTTACCTCGGACAATGACTCAAGTTCAAAAAGTGTTTGAGAGATATTTTCAATTTGCTGTTTTAAGGTAAATATGATCTTTTTGATGTTTTCATCTTCCATTCTGCCATTTTTCAACATAGTCTCAAGTATGTCAAGTTTGGTGCTCATTACCATTAACGGGTTGTTTATCCTGTCGTTTGCGGTGACAAGAAATGATTTTATAGTGTTTAATCTTTCAGCCTCAAATAGTTGTTTTTCCATTTGTTTTTTTTCTGTAATGTCCTTAATGATTATTAGATATCTTTCTTTGTTTGCAATGGTTATCATGGAAACCAGTACATTGAAAAATCTGTTATTTATAATAATCTGGCTTTGTTCTTCTTTGTGACCTTTCTGTATATTTCTTGATATGCTATAGATGGCATTGAACATTTTTTCATCAACTAAGTCTGATAGATGCCTTTTTGTGATATTTATGTTGAATTCTTTTTGAGTATTTTTGTTTGCATGCTCAACCACAAAGTTTTTATCACACACTATAATGTTTTCAGGGAGAAAATCAATAATGCTTTGAATAAAATCCTTTTGTTCAAGCAAAGTCTTTGTGTTTTCGTAAGTGGTTAATATAAGTGGTGCAAATTCCATGAAAAGAGATAGTTGTTCTATCATTGAAATATAGGGTATAAAGTCCTCCGGATACTCAATTACCACAATCCCAAAACACTCTTCCTTCTCTTTTTTAATCAGGCAAATAAGAACATTGTTCCTGTTGTTTTTAAATTTCAGGCCTTTTTTTTCTAACTTTTTTACAGGGATGAAATAGATGTTATCAACAAGTTTGTTTTTGGAGAAATTTTTTAATTCATTTATAAATTCTTTATTTTTTGACAATTTTTTAAGGTTCTCTATTTCATTTTTTGCAAAACCCCTGAAAAATGTGTTGTGGTTTTCTCCGAATTCCACAAATAGTTTCTTTTGGCCTGTGATTGTTTCTAAAAGGTCAAGTGTTTTTTTAAACAGTTTTCTTTTATTATTAGACGAAGCATCTTTTATTTCAATTACATCTTTTAAAAATAATGAATTTAAACGATAAGCGTTTATTTTTTTATAATGTGATGTTTTTTCGTCAATTATAATGCTTAAATTTTTAAATTCTCTTTTTTCGAAATATGGAACCAGTGTTATGTCTGCTATGTAGTTTGATGAAAACTTGAAACCGTATATGGTTCTTGTCCCGGAGAATGTATTTATGAAATAACTTTCAATCTCTGGTACTAATTCTGGAAATATGCCTTTTAAATCGGTGTAGTGTGTAATGGATAGAGGCACAATGTTGAAGTGTTCAAGAAAAAGTTTTGCCGATTGATTGATAAAGATTATATTTCCTCTGCTGTCAAAAAGAAAAATTGAAAATGGTAAAGAATTGGTTAAAGTTAAAACTAACTCATGCATTTTCTTTCAATAGGTTTATTACTCCGAAAGGGTCTTTTCCCTCCCTCAATACCTTAAAAGGTTGTTCAGAAAGATCAATAACAGTGGAAGGGACAGGTGGTAGAACCCCTCCATCTATTACTGCATCAACCATGTTGCCAAACTCTTTATTTAAAAGTTCAGGATCATTTAGTGGCTCCTGTCCGCTTCTATTTGCGCTTGTTGTAATTATCGGATGACCTAACTCTTTTACAATTTCCCTTGAAAGTGTGTGATCTGGTACCCTTATCCCCACAGTTTTTCTCTTTGAATGCAGTATCCTGGGTAATTCTCTTGATGCGTGTAAAATTATGGTATAGGGACCTGGAAGTATTCTTCTCATCAATTTATAGGCTTCATTTGAAACATTCTTTGCGTATTTTGACAGGTCTTTCAGGTCGTAACATAGAATTGAAAAGTATTTGTTCTTCTCCCTCCCCTTTATCAGCCGTATCCTTTCTATTCCTTTTTGAGAGAAGATTGAACATCCTATTCCGTAAATTGTATCAGTTGGATATATTATTATTCCATTATTGTTTAAAATTTCAACAATTTTTTCTAATTTTCTTGGTTGTACAAACTGCTGATTGACCTCAATTATCATGCTTTCTCCTTAAATCATCTGCTTAAATAATAGAAAAGATAATTGTTTTTGTCAACAATTCATAATAAAATTTCTATGGACTAAATTAAAGGGGGTAAAATGAGGCATATATCTTTTAAAAACTATAAATTGCATTTGCTTGACCAGAGAAAACTCCCGTTTGAGGAAAATTATATTGTGTGTCAAACTGTTGAAGATGTGGCTAAATCAATTAAAGATATGGTTGTAAGGGGAGCCCCTGCAATAGGGATAACCGCTGCATACGGCTTTGCAATAGGGGTAAAGGAAGGCAAAAACCCCGAATACATATACAAAACCCTGTTGAACACAAGGCCTACCGCTGTAAACCTTAAATGGGCCCTTGATTTAATGATGGAAGAGGGAAAAGATTGCGGTTTTTCACCGGAAAAGTTGAAAGAAAAGGCTATTGAGATACACCTTGATGATATTGAAAGAAACAAAAAAATAGGGGAAAACGGAGCATCTCTTTTTGAAAACAATGTTTCTATATTAACCCATTGCAATGCAGGTGCCCTTGCAACAGGGGATTACGGCACTGCCCTTGGGGTTATAAGAAGTTTGCACAGACAGAGAAAACTAAAAAAGGTATTTGTTGACGAAACAAGGCCTTACCTTCAGGGGGCAAGGTTAACCGCCTATGAAATGGTAAAAGAAGGGATTGAACACTTTGTAATAACAGACAACACCGCAGGGCTTTTAATGTCAGGGGGTGAGGTTGATGCGGTAATTGTTGGCGCAGACAGAATTGCAAAAAACGGGGACACGGCAAACAAGATAGGCACATTTATGCTTGCTGTCCTTGCAAATCACCACAAAATCCCATTTTACATTGCAGCACCGCTTTCTACCTTTGACCTTTCAATTGAAAGGGGAAGTGAAATTGTAATTGAGGAAAGGGGTAGGGATGAGGTTGCTTACATAAACGGAAAATCAATAATCCCAGAAAAATCCCCTGTTTTACACTATGGTTTTGACATAACACCGGGCAACCTTATTTCAGGCTTTATCACAGAAAAAGGGGTCTTCAATCCCCCATTTAACTTCAATGAATAACATTCAAAAGTATAAGAATCTTTGTCAGAGGAATTGCAAGAAAAAGGGAAATCACAACCCTCTCAAACCAGATTAAAACAATATCCCTTACCTTTAAGGGGATACTTGTTGCAAGAATGCAGGGAATGGATGCTGAAAAGAAGAGAATACTTGAAACAGACAGAATTGCAACAACAAACCTTGTCTCAATCAAACCCTTTGCCGAAATAAGAACCGGAAGGTACATCTCGCTAATTGACAGGGCAGAAGCCTTTGCCAGAAGCACAGGCTGGGCAGAGTGAAGCAAATAGGTAAGGGGATAAAACACATAGCCGAAAATATCAAAGAAATTTGTTCTATCCGCTAAAACAAGCCCAATCAATCCTATTGACATAATTGACGGAAGGATCTGGCCTGCAAGTTTAATCCCGTCAATGAAATTCTGTTTTATATTTTTTAAAACACTTCCCGATTTAGTTGAAGCATTTACAGCCTCTTCAATCGCTTTCTTAAAACTCACCTCAATCTTTTTTTCATCAATCTTCTTTTTCTCTGAAAATCCGGTTACAGGGTAAAGCCTTGCCGTTATTGCAGTTGTTGCAAAGGTAATAAAAAGGGTTACCCAGAAATAAGTATTCCAGAAAGCCATTAAATTTAAGGTCTTACAAACAATAATCATAAAGGTTGCAGACACTGTTGAAAACCCGGTTGCAATAATTACAGCCTCTTTCGTTGAATAAACCCCCTTTTTGTAAACCCTATCTGTAATAAGCAGCCCTATTGAATAACTCCCCACAAACGATGCAACAGCGTCAATTGCACTCCTTCCCGGTGTTTTAAAAACAGGCTTCATAAAAGGTTGCATCAAAACCCCGACAAACTCCAATAACCCGTAATCAATCAAAAAAGACAAAAATATTGCCCCCACAGGGACAATAAGCCCCACAGAAACCACCAACTTATCAAACAAAAACCCCCCTATTGAAGGTTCAAGCACAACCTTAAAGCCTTTACCTGTAATTATCATAACTGCAAAAATAAAACCGAAAACCTTTAAAATTGTAAAAACAAGGTCTGTAATTGACTTTTTATACTCTTTTGAAAAAACAGGGTAAAAACTCCCCAGTGCAAGCAAAAGGAAGGCAATAAGTTTTGATAATTCTGGAAAATAATGCCTGAAAAACACAATAATATGGTCAAGGGGAATGGTCTTTTTACCTGAAACTGTTATCGGCACAAAAAATACAAAAATTCCTATCAATGATAAAAAAAGAAACTTTAGAAAGGCTTTTCTATCTTTCATCATTTTCCCCCTTTTGAAAGTAATTATATTGCAAATCGTTTGTTTTAAAAAGTAAATCAATGTTATTTTGGTGTAATTTGGTTTATAATAAATCTATTAAAAATGAGATAAAGAGGAGGGGGAATGAGTGCAAAAAAGGGTTTTAAAACGAAAAACACCATCAGATTTGTTACGGCAGCAAGTTTATACGACGGGCACGATGTTTCAATTAACATAATGAGAAGAATTCTTCAATCAAAGGGGGCAGAGGTTGTCCACCTTGGTCACAATAGAAGCGTTGATGAGATTATTGACACTGCAATTGAAGAGGATGTTCACGCAATAGCAGTTTCTTCATATCAGGGTGGGCATATGGAGTATTTCAAGTATGCAAGGGATAGGCTTAATGAAGAGGGAATGGATTATGTTCGTATCTTTGGCGGCGGTGGCGGTGTAATTGTCCCTGAGGAGATAAAAGAACTGGAAAATTACGGGATAACAAAGATATTCTCCCCCGAAGACGGTAAAGAGATGGGGCTTGAGGGCATGATTGAGTACATGCTTGAAAAAAGCGATTTTTCTTTGACTGAAGATTTTAAAGATGATGAGAGTTTTAAAAACCTTTTAGATAAGGTTGAAAAAGGGGATAAAAAGGCAATTGCAAGGGCTATAACTGTTGTTGAAGAGGCAACCTTAAAGGGTAAAGTTGATAATTACAACAATTTGATTAAAGAGAGGCTTGAGAGAGATATTCCTGTTCTGGGGGTGACAGGCACAGGCGGTGCAGGTAAATCTTCTTTGCTTGACGAGATTATAAGAAGGTTTCTTGAAAGGGAGCCTGAAAAAATGATTGCAGTTATATCAATTGACCCCACAAAGAGGAAGAGCGGTGGAGCACTGCTTGGGGACAGGATTAGAATGAATACCCTTCCTCACAAAAGGGCTTTTATGCGTTCAATGGCAACAAGGGGAAGCAACAAGTCAACCAGCGAGGCTGTTTCCCATGCGGTTGATGTTTTGAAACTTGCAGGGTACGATCTTGTAATTGTTGAAACATCAGGTATAGGGCAGAGTGATACAGAGGTTGTTGATATATCTGATGTACATGTTTATGTAATGACCTCTGATTACGGGGCTGCAACACAGTTAGAAAAGATTGACATGATAGATTATGCAGATGCAATTGTTTTGAACAAGTTTGACAGGAGGGGAAGCGAGGATGCTTTAAGGGATATCAGAAAGCAGTACAGAAGGGCTCACGGGCTCTGGGACACAAAAGACGAGGATCTGCCTGTTTTCCCCACAATTGCAAGCAAATTTAACGATAAAGGGGTTAATACATTTTTCAACCACCTATTACACATAATAAACGAAAAGACAGGCTCAAACTTTAAGGTGATAGAGCCTTTAAAATTTGAATACCCTGAAAAGAATTACATTATTCCCCCTGAGAGAACAAGGTATTTAAGCGAAATTGCCGATGAAATAGATAAGTACAACAGAATGGTTGAGGAGCAAAGCGACCTTGCATCAAGGCTTTATGGTTTTATAAAAACAAAGGAGACACTGGAAAACCCTGCATTTTTTGATACTTCTGGAAATATTAAAAGTTTCAATGTGAAAGATGGAAAGAGTGAGGTTGAGCTTGGAAGGTATAAAGCGGATAGCAATGTTTTAAATGAGATTGAAAGAGGGATTGAGGCAATTAAAAGAAGGCTTAACCCTGAATATCTCAAACAGATTGATGAATGGGAGGAGTTTAAAAGCCTATACAGGCAGGATAAATTGGTTACAAAGATAAGGGATAAAGAGATTGTTAACGAATTGTTTACGGAAAGCCTTTCAGGAACTAAAATACCGAAAATTGCACTGCCAAAGTATAAAGATTGGGGAGATATTTTAAGGTGGAAGTTGAAGGAGAATGTGCCCGGTATGTTCCCCTTCACAGCAGGGGTATTTCCCTTTAAAAGAAAGGGGGAAGACCCGACAAGGATGTTTGCAGGGGAGGGTACACCTGAGAGAACAAATAAAAGGTTCCATTACCTTTCACAGGGGCAGCCTGCTTCAAGGCTTTCGACAGCGTTTGATTCTGTCACCCTTTACGGTTATGACCCTGATACAAGGCCTGATATTTACGGGAAGATCGGAAATTCGGGGGTATCAATTGCAACAATAGACGATATGAAAAAACTTTACTGCGGGTTTGACCTTTGCGACCCCAAAACCTCTGTTTCAATGACAATAAACGGGCCTGCACCAATGATGCTTGCAATGTTTTTCAATACGGCAATTGACCAGCAGGTTGAGAAGTATTTAAGGGAAACAGGAAAGATAAAAGAGGCTGAAAAGATAAAGGAGAGGTATTTTAAGGAAAGGGGGGTGAGGCCTCCTGAATACAGGGGAAAGGACAATCCGCAAGGAGACAGGGCTTTCGGGCTTTTTACCCTTGGAATACCCGGCTATGAACTTGTTGACAGGGAAACCTATGAAAAGATAAGAGACTGCACTTTAAATGTGGTAAGGGGAACTGTTCAGGCTGACATCTTAAAAGAAGACCAGGCTCAAAACACCTGCATTTTCTCTACAGAGTTTTCTTTGAAAATGATGGGTGATATTCAGGAATACTTTATTGAAAAGAATGTTAGAAACTATTACTCTGTTTCAATATCTGGCTATCACATTGCAGAGGCCGGCGCAAACCCGATAACCCAGCTTGCATTTACCCTTGCTAACGGCTTTACCTATGTTGAATATTACCTTTCAAGGGGAATGGAGGTAAACAAATTTGCAAGGAATTTCTCATTCTTCTTCTCGAACGGGCTTGACCCTGAATACTCTGTTATCGGGAGGGTTGCAAGAAGGATATGGGCAATTGCAATGAAATACCTTTACGGTGCGGATGAAAGAAGCCAGAAGTTGAAATACCATATACAAACATCGGGGCGCTCATTGCACGCACAGGAGATTGATTTCAACGATATAAGAACAACCTTACAGGCTTTGATTGCCATTTATGACAACTGCAATTCCCTTCACACAAACGCTTACGATGAGGCTATTACCACACCAACGGAAGAATCTGTTAGAAGGGCACTTGCAATACAGTTGATTATCAACAAAGAGTTTGGAATGACAAAGAATGAAAACCCGTTGCAGGGGAGTTTTATAATTGAAGAGTTAACCGACCTTGTTCAGGAAGCGGTGTTGATGGAATTCAGAAGGATAAGCGAAAGGGGCGGGGTGCTTGGTGCTATGGAGACAATGTACCAGAGGGGTAAGATTCAGGAAGAATCAATGTACTATGAGTACTTAAAACACACAGGCAAATTGCCAATAATAGGGGTTAACACATTTGAGAGGCCGCCTCACCTTAAAGGGCTTGAAAAAGAGCCTGTTGAACTTATAAGGTCAACAGAAGAGGAAAAGCAACAGCAGATTGAAAACCTTAAACTTTTCTGGGAGAGGAATAAAAAAGAGGCTCCAATTCACCTTGAAAGGATAAAAAATGCAGCCATACACAATGAAAACACATTTAAAGTGTTGATGGACGCTGTGAATTACTGCTCTTTGGGGCAGATAACAAAGGAATTGTTCAGTGTCGGAGGCCAGTACAGGAGAAATATGTGATGGATAAAAGTACTGCCATAACCCTTTTTATGAACACAATTTTAGGTACAAAGTCTCAGGAATTTTTTAATTTGCTAAAGTCTATCTCAAGCGTTGTTGAAGTTCCAAAAAAAAGAATTTTGTTTAATGAAGGGGATAGTGAAAAGTATTTTTATTTTCTTTTATCCGGAAAGATAAAACTTTATAAAATCTCAAAGAGTGGTAAAGAAGTTATTGTTAAAATTATATCTTCTGGAGAGATTTTTGCAGAGGTTAGCATACTTGAAATGAATTATCCTGTTACTGCCATAACCCTTGAAAACTCTATTTTACTAAAAATAGATGGCAGCAGTTTCTGGAAATTTTTTGAAAAAGATAGGGATTTAAACAAAAGGTTTATGTTTTTATTACTTCAAAGGATTAAAAATCTTCTTTCAAGGCTTGAATTTGTTGGAACGGAGAGTGTGGAGAAAAGGTTGTATCATTATCTTCTTGAAATTTCAAAGGTGAAGGGGGAGAGTTTTTTGTTGCCAATATCAAAGGGAGAGCTTGCTAATCTTTTATTTACCTCTCCAGAAACCCTTTCAAGGACATTTTCAAGTCTTAGCAAAAAAGGATTAATTGAACTAAACGGGAAAAAGGTAAAGATAAAAAAATTGACATAGTTTTAAAAAATCATTGCTTTTTTTATGCAAGGTTTTTATATTTTTATGTAACAACGGGGGATATTGTGTTGAAAAGGGTTTTACTTATTCTGATTTTAAGTGTTACATTCCATTTGTTTGCTCAGACTTACTTTTATGATGATAGTGCAACTTACAGCTGGATTGAAATAAGAAATTCTGGTACTCAAATAAACTGGGATGGGAATTGTACCTATTATACTGACGATGATGATAAGGTTGTTGTAAATATAGGGTTTAAATTTCAGTTTGGTTGTACAAGATATGACACAGTTAGAATCATCTCAAACGGGATTTTGCAGTTTGGAGCAGATACAGGCTTTCACAGACAGTATAACAATACCTCTTTGCCTGTTACGAACAACCCACCCTCCTACAGTGGTTGTGCTCGCTCTCCTGCTGACAAATTTATTGCACCCTACTGGGATGATTTAAACCCTTCTGCTGGAGGCAAGGTTTATTATCAGACAATTGGGTCAGCCCCCAATAGAATATTTGTGGTTGAATGGAGAAGGGTAAAGCATTATGGCAGTAATACAAGGTACACCTTTGAGGTTATTCTTTACGAAAACAAAGGGGATGTGAAATTTCAATATAAAAGAAATGCAAATGGTTCTTCGGCAACTGTTGGAATTGAATTAGATGATTCGGATTATGTTCAGTACTCTTACAATTCTTCGTCCCTTTCAAATGGAATGGCAATAATGTTTTATAATACCTGTTTGCCCTGGGCAGATTACCGCTTTGACGAGTGTTATCCTGAGCAGGAAGAACCTGAGATTGAGGACAGTTCAAGGGATTTTAACGGTACCTCACATCAGTGTACCACGGCCGATAACGGTATTTTATGTAAATGTATGGATTTTACTGCAAATTCAACAACAGATTCTGTTACATTGCCAAACACTGTTTTAGATGGGGCAAACGATGTTTCTGTTTCATTCTGGTTGAAAACCACTTATACCGGAGCTCAGGCAATTGTTTCCGCAGCAAACAGCTCAGTTTCCGCTGCCAATGAATTTTTAATATTTTTCTCAAGTGATACGAGGCTTTATGTATTTATTAAAGGAGGAAATAAATACACCACAATTGACAGTATTGCTGATAATCAATGGCATCACTTTGTTATTACAAGGAGAGACGATACAGTGAAGTTCTATGTTGACGGATCCCTTGTTGCTACCAGAACAAATGCCAACACAGGTGCATTGCAGGTTGATCCGGGGGGGCTTTACATAGGGCAGGAGCAGGACTCGGTAGGTGGTAGTTTTGACATAAACCAGGATTGCGAGGGCTATGTTGACGAATTGATGTTTTTCAGAAGGGCTATAAGCGATTCTGAGGTTCAGGATATTTACAACAGACAGAGTAATGGAAGAAACTTCGACAATTCTCCAAGAACCTGTCCAGATTGTAGTCCAATTGGTGAATGGAGAATGGACGAATGTTTTTGGTCTGGTGCATCCGGAGAGGTTGCCGATAACACTGGCAATGGTCACAATGGAACCGCAAAGGGGAATGCACAAACTGAAGATGCTCTGGTTTGCTTTGGTGGTATGTTTGATGGTGACGGAGACTATGTTGAAATCCCGGAAGATTCCTCACTTGAACCAACTGAAAAATTGACCATAACGGCATGGATTAAGAAGGCTGATGCGGATACCTCAGGGTTGCAAAATATCTTTACGAACGGTGGCTGGTTCAGGGCACTGCGTTTAAGTGACAACTATGTTTTGTTTCAGTTAAGAATAAACGGCACTGATCAATACCTGTATTCAAACACAGAAATTCAGGACACAAACTGGCACTTTGTTGCAGGGGTTTATACCGGTTCAAAGATGAAGATTTATATTGATGGTAATCTTGATAATACGCTAAATGTAAGTGGAGATTTGGACCAGGGAAATTATCTCCATATTATTGGTGGGGAATACGGAGATTATTATTTCAAAGGTGATATTGACGAGGTAAAGGTTTTTGATACATCCCTCTCTTCATCAAAAATAAATGATATTTACCATTATGAAGGACACGGTATGAACTGGGATGGTACAGATAGATTCTGTGTGCCCTGTTCCCCCGACATTGATTACAGGATGGACGAATGCCTGTGGGATGGCACCTCAAATGAGATTGAGGATTCAAGTGGAAACGGACACCATGCGCAAAGTGTAAATGGAGCGAATGTTGAGACTCATGATGCGGTAATTTGCAGGAGTGGAGATTTTTCCGATGACAACTATGCTGTGATATCCGGTACAGGCTACACATTGAGTATCCCCTATACGGTATCCTGCTGGATAAAATTTCCTTTAAATGCTCCTTCTTCCCATAGCCAGTACTATGTCTTGGGCTCAATTAACGGAGACGGAGACCTTGTTGTGTTTTACAACAACGGTTCAACTGTTAGGTGGGGTATATGGAACCACAACAGGCAATGGGCAAACAATACCCTTGCAAGCAATTTGACAGGGTGGCACCATATAGCCGTTGTCCAGACATCTTCAGGAAGCAGAATGTACCTTGACGGTAACTATGTGAATTCGGTTAACCTTTACAGTATTGGTGCACTTTATTACATCTGCACTTCAAGTGATGATGTCAATGGTCAGACAATGGGGACTCTTGTTGATGAGTTGGAGATATATGGATATGAACTTACTCAAAACCAGATAGAATATATTTACAATCAGGAATCTTCCGGTCACAATTTTGATGGCTCATCAAGGGTATGCGACCCCTGTTCAAATGTCTCATACTTTGAAATAACCCACGACGGCAATGCAATTGCATGCTACCCTGAAAGGATACACATAAGGGCATGTGATTCCGGGGGAAATACCATTACAAACTATGCCGGTGTCATTTCTATCTCAACATCAACGGGACACGGTACATGGTACACCTCTTATTCCGGGGTTTCAAACGATGACCCGCCACAGGGTACATTGACGGATAACACAGCAGACGACGGACAGGCAAGTTATCAGTTTGATCCTTCAGATCAGGGGGAAGTGACTCTTCTTTTGAGAGACACTCACCTTGAAACCCTGACAATCTATGTTTCTGATGGCTCCGCCGATTCCACAGGGCATGACAGCGGTAACCTTGTGGTGAAGCCTTCCGGTTTTGTGTTTGATACAATTGACAATCAAATATCAGGTAAGGATTTCTCTGTCACTGTCAGGGCTGTGGGACAGGATCCTCAAACCGGTGATTGCACCCTTCTTGATTACGATGGCTCTAAAAATTTGAAAGCCTATGTTATTTACAACGACCCGTCATCTGGAAGCACTGATCTGCTTATAAACGGGACAGCCGTATCTTCTTCAGGAACCTCCATCTCCCTCAACTTTAACAATGGGGTTTCAACCTTTACTGCAAACTATGCTGATGCAGGTCAAATTTCAATCAGGTTAGAGGATAACGCCGAGGACCTAACAGGGGATAGTAACCTCTTTGTTGTAAAGCCTTTTGGCTTTTATGTTGAGGCAGACGGGAATCCTGCTGCATCGGACGCAAGCGGGGCTGTTTTTAAGAGGGCGGGCGAGCAATTTACTTTGAATATAAAGGCTGTAAACTGGCAGAGTGCAGACGATTCGAACAATGACGGTGTACCGGACAGCGGCGCGGATCTATCTGACAATTCAGTAACTCCAAACTATTCGGGAGCGGTAAATCTCACATCTTCTCTTGTGGCACCATCAGGCGGGGCAAATGGGACATTAAGCCCAACCTCAATTAACCTCTCTTCTGGACAGGGGAGTGATTCAACAATGACATTTTCGGAGGTTGGAATAATTACCATAACTGCAACAGACAACGATTATATGGGTGCAGGTAGTATAACCGGAGTTTCTGATAATATTGGGAGGTTTATACCTGATTCATTCAGGTTTGATTCTGTTAATCAGAATCCAGCATGTTCTTCGGTTTTTACTTACGGGGGTCAGGGATTTACACTTGATGTACAGATATCTGCAATAAATGCAGGTGGAGATATAACCCAAAATTACAAAGATGACTTTGCAAAGTTAACATTTTCAGACCTTTCCTTTGACGCTATGGTGAATTCATCAACAAATGGTGATGGTACATTGAATGTAAATTCAACTTCTTTTACTTTTAACAATGGAACGACCACCTTTTCGGTTTCCTGTAATTACAACTGGTCTTCAGAGCACAACCCTGAAAACATTGCCATTAAGATTACTGCCACCGATTCAGACAATGTTACAGGCTCTGGTACCTCAAACTATGTCCCTTTCAGGTATGGAAGGTTAAGGGTTGAAAACGGGTATGCCCCATCTGCGGATAGAAATTTAACCCTTAATATTTTCGCAGAATATTATGAAAACGGGGAGTATGTCTTAAACTCAGATGACAACTGCACCACATACACCGATTCTGACATATCACTGTCAAATTACACTGGTAATCTCGGCAGTGGAGAAACATCTGTGGTTGCTTACACGACGATAGGATCAGGTTCAGGTAGTGTAACCCTATCTGCCCCGGGTGTGGGGAATGAGGGAACTGTTGATGTTACCTTAACCGCTCCTTCTTACATGCATTTTGCTTCGGGAAGAGCAACATTTGGAATTTACAGAGGCAACGACAATATTATCTCCTGGGAGGAGATATTTGAGTGAGGTTAAGTTTTACGACCTGTCATTGAGCACGCTTCGTTTCCTGATTCAGATGCCCTGGTTGGTGCATGAAAAAGGAAGTCTCGCTTTATTGTTCAAAGTACAAAAGGCTTGTTCCAGAAAACTCAATATGCCTGGATTTAAAAAAGAGAGAGAAAAAAACTTCTTTTTAGCAAATTCATTCATCTATTGACAAACCAAAAGGAATTGTTATAATTTATTCGTTTTAGAGAAAAGTTTTACTAAATATGGAGGTTTAAGAAGATTATGCAGGTTACAGAAGTTAAAATCACACCAGTAAACAATGTTAGTAAGTTAAAGGGGTTCGCATCTGTTGTTTTTGACAATTGTTTTATTGTTACTGACATCAAAATTATTCAAACACCAAACGGTGCTTTTCTCTCAATGCCAAGTAAGAAGAGCAGAAATGGAAGGTTCAGAGATGTTGCCCATCCCTTGAACATGGAAACAAGGTTAATGATTGAAAATAAAGTGTTTGAAGAGTTTGAAAGAGTAACAGGGGAAAAACTGGAAAGAAAGAAAGTTTTAAACAAAGAAGAAGAGGAGAAGGCTGTTGAGGAGGTTGAAAAAGAAGAGGAAAAGGTTGACACCTCTGACCTTCTGACAGCAAAAGAATTCGGTTACTAAATCTCTTTAATGCTGGGGAGTAGCCAAGTGGTAAGGCAGCGGGTTTTGGTCCCGCCATTCGTGGGTTCGAATCCTACCTCCCCAGCCATAATTCAGATTGAGAGAAGAAAATGAGACATGCACCGCTAAAGGTATTTGCAGGTAATTCCAATCCGGCTCTGGCTGAGAGTATAGCCCTTTATTTGAAAGAAGAGGTTGGGGTGGGGCTTGGCGATATTGAGTTAGCGAGGTTTTCTGACGGAGAAATATCCTGTCACATCAAAGAGAATGTCAGGGGTTCGGATGTTTTTGTAATTCAATCTACATGTTATCCTGCGAATGAAAACTTAATGGAATTGCTAATTATTCTTGATACATTAAAAAGGGCAAGTGCTGTGAGGATTACTGCGGTTATTCCCTATTTTGGCTATGCAAGGCAGGATAGAAAGCACAAACCAAGAGTCCCTATCAGTGCAAAGCTTGTTGCTGATCTCCTTGAAACTGCTGGAGCTAACAGGGTGATTACAATGGATCTCCATGCAAATCAGATACAGGGTTTTTTTGATATCCCCGTTGACCATCTCTATGCTTCGGCAATTTTTATTCCCTTTTTCAGGTCAATGGAGTTTGAGAACCTGTGTATCGTTTCACCTGATGCAGGAGGGGCAGAGAGGGCGCGTGCTTATTCCAAAAGGCTTGATGCCAGCCTTGTTCTTGTGGATAAAAGAAGAGAGAAGGCAAATGAAGCAGAGGTTATGAATGTTGTTGGAGATGTTGATGGGAAAGATGTAATAATCATTGATGATATTATTGATACTGCAGGTACCCTTGTTAAAACTGCAAGGGCATTGAAAGAAAGAGGAGCATTGAGAATTTTCGCTGCAGCATCTCACGGGGTGTTATCGGGGAAGGCTATAGACAGAATAACCGACTCCTGTATTGAAAAGATTTTTATAACAAATTCAATTCCATTTGATAAAAGCGTGGATAGGAAGGGCAAGGTCAAGGTTCTTTCAGTTGCAAAGCTCTTCGGAGAGGCAATTAAAAGGGCGCACGAAGAAACTTCCATAAGTTCGCTATTTATTGATTAAAAATACGGAGGAAACTATGCAGCAGGATTACATTGAGGTTCAACCAAGGGAAAGGCTTGGCAAAAATGCTAACAGAAAGTTGAGGGAAACTGGATATGTCCCTGGAATTGTTTACGGTGGGGGGAGAGGTCCTGTTCCCATTGCAATTAAAGAGAAGGATGTCTGGGATATGTTGCATGCAGAGACTGGAGAGAACACTGTAAGGCTTTTAAAACTTGCTGGAACCGACAAGCAAAGGCATGTGATGATCAAAGATTATCAGATTGATCCTATTTCAAAAAGAATACTTCATGCTGATTTTATGAGGGTTGATGTTGACCAGATAGTTGAAGTAAGTGTTCCAATTGAAGTGAAGGGGACTGCTTACGGGGTGAAGAACGAAGGTGGTATGCTTGATCTGATCAAAAGGGAAGTTGAATTGAAGGCTAAGGTTCTTGAGATTCCAAAAGCGATTGAGATTGATGTTTCCGACCTTCATTTGAATGATGCAATAAGGGTTAAAGACCTTGATGTTCCTAATGTCGAGTTTGTTGATCATCCTGACACTGTTATTGTTAAAGTTGAGCCTATAAGGACACATGAGGTGGAGATAAAAGAAGAAGAGGAAGAAGAGCAGGAACCAGAGGTAATTTCAAAGGGAAAGAAAGAAAAAGAAGAATAGTTTTTATAAATGAAGATATTGGTTGGTCTTGGTAATCCGGGATTGAAGTATGCCTTTACAAGGCACAATCTCGGATTTCTTTTTTTGGATTTTTATTGTGATAGTTTAAATACTCCGTGCAACTTTAAAAAGAAATTTCACTTTTACTATGATATAATCTTCCATTGTAATGAAAAAGTTATTCTTGTTAAACCTGATACATATATGAATTTAAGTGGACTTGCCATTAAAGAGGTAATGAATTATTATAAAGTGAATGAAGGTTCACTCATTGTTTGCCATGATGATAAGGATCTTGATGCAGGTGATGTTAGATTGAAAAAAGGTGGAGGACATGGAGGACACAGGGGTTTGAAGCATATAATTGAAACGCTTGGAAGCACTGATTTTTTGAGATTGAGATTTGGTATAAAAACCGAAAGAATAAAGGATGTTCCTCTTGCATCCTATGTCCTTGAAAGATTTGAGGAAGATGAGGAAACCCTTTATGTAAATGCTTTTAAAAAGGGAGTTAAGGGTATTGAAATCCTTTTTTGTGATGGCGATTTAAACAGGGCTATGAAGTTTGTAAATACAAAATAATAAAAGGAGGGTTTAAGTGACTATTAACCAGTTGCTCTATTTTATTCCTGTAGCAGGGGTTCTTGGATTACTCTTTGCTTTTTACAAGACTTCCTGGATTTCCGGGCAGGAAGAGGGAGATGCTATTATGAGTGAGATCTCTTCTCATATAGGGGAAGGGGCAATGGCTTTTTTGAGCAGAGAGTACAGGGTTCTTTCGATCTTTGTTGTTATAGTTGCGGCATTGCTTGTTCTTGGAAATTACTCCAATCCTGAAAGCAGTCCACTTGTTGCATTGTCTTTCGTAATAGGGGCAACCTGCTCTGCTTTGGCAGGTTACTTTGGTATGAAGGTTGCCACACTTTCGAATGTGAGAACGACAAACGCTGCTAAAAAAAGCGGAATAGTTGAGGCTTTGAAGGTTGCATTTTCCGGTGGAACAGTGATGGGAATGGCTGTTGTCGGGCTTGGTGTCCTTGGATTGAGTGTTCTTTTTATTGTTTACATCAAGTTCTTTGGTTACGATTTTCAAAATCAAAAGATCCTTGAAAAGATTTTAACCGTTTTAAGCGGATTTTCACTTGGAGCATCATCTATTGCCCTTTTTGCAAGGGTCGGTGGAGGAATTTACACCAAAGCAGCGGATGTTGGTGCAGACCTTGTGGGTAAAGTAGAGGCAGGAATTCCTGAAGATGATCCGAGAAACCCTGCTGTTATTGCAGACAATGTGGGAGATAATGTGGGTGATGTGGCAGGTATGGGTGCCGATCTTTTTGAATCTTATGTTGGTGCGATAATAGGTTCAATGGTGCTTGGGGCTGCAATGCCAAACAATGCTTTCAATTATACTGTTTTACCCCTTGCACTTGCAGGCGTCGGAATAATTGTTTCAATTATAGGAACATTCTTTGTTAAAACAAAAGAGGGGGGAAACCCTCAGGCTGCTTTAAACACAGGGACATTCGGGGCGGGAATATTTATGACCATCTTTTCGTACTTTATAATAAAATACTTTGCTCCTTCAAATGCTCTTAATGTTTTCATTGCCGTTGTTGCTGGACTTGTTGCAGGGATACTTATAGGTTTGCTTACTGAGTACTATACTGCGGAATCAAAGAAGCATGCTCAGGCAATTGCAAAGGATTCTCAAACAGGTGCTGCAACAAACATCATCTCTGGACTTGCCGTTGGAATGCAGTCAACTGCCGCCCCTATTGTTGTTCTGGCTATTGCCATCATTGTTGCTTACAGGTTTGCACATCTTTACGGTATTGCAATTGCTGCTCTTGGTATGCTTGCAACAACCGGTATTCAGCTTGCTGTTGATGCTTACGGTCCTATTGCGGATAATGCTGGCGGTATTGCAGAGATGGCGCACCTTGGAAAAGAAGTAAGAAGCATCACTGATAAATTGGATGCTGTGGGGAATACCACTGCCGCCATTGGCAAGGGCTTTGCCATAGGATCCGCTGCCTTAACTGCACTTGCTCTATTTAATGCATACATGCACACTGCGGGGATAAAGTCAATAAATGTTGCAAACCCGTATGTTATGGCAGGGCTCTTTATTGGTGCTATGATGCCGTTCCTGTTTTCCTCAATGGCTATGAAGGCTGTTGGAAATGCTGCTTTTGATATGATTGAAGAGGTAAGGAGGCAATTTAAGGAGATAAAAGGACTGTTGGAGGGAAAAGAGGGAGTTAAGGCTGATTACGCAAAGTGTGTTGACATATCTACTGCTGCGGCAATTAAGAGAATGATAGTTCCTGGTTTGCTTGCAATAATTACTCCTGTTGTTTTTGGTTATATAAGCAAGGAAATGCTCGGTGGTTTGCTTGCTGGCGTCACTGTTTCAGGTGTTGTTCTTGCTATATTTATGGCGAATGCAGGTGGAGCCTGGGACAATGCAAAGAAGTTTATTGAAACAGGTGAATTTGGAGGGAAAGGATCTGATGCACACAAGGCAGCGGTTGTTGGTGATACTGTTGGAGACCCGTTTAAGGATACCGCGGGTCCTTCCCTGAACATTTTAATTAAACTTATGAGTGTTGTTGCTCTTGTAATTGCACCTTTGCTCTGATATAATTTCGTGAATCCTTGGGGATAGCCCTGGTGCTATCCCCTTTAAAAAACCATAAGGAGGACTTAATGTCGGTTTATGAAACACTTTTTATTGTTCTTCCCTCTTTAACTGATGAAGAGGTTGACGGTATAGTGGAGAAGATTACTTCCACCATTGAGAATCTGGAAGGCAAGATCAGAAAGATTGACAAATGGGGGAAAAGGGTGCTTGCTTACCCAATCAAAAAACTTAACGAGGGGATCTATGTCCTTATTGAATTTGATCTTGAAAAGACAAATGTAAGTGAAGTTGACAGAAAATTGAGACTGGATGAAAAGGTTTTGAGGCACATTATTGTCAACCTTGACCATGATATTAAATTAAAGGCAAGGGAAGAGAAGAAAAGGGCAAAGAGAATGAAGAAAGTGAATAATGAAGAGGAATTGGAACAACCAAAAGAAGAAGCAACTGTTGAGAAAGGAGAGTAAAAATGGCTAGCCAGAACCAGAAAAAGAGATACTTTGTTAAAAAGAAAAAATATTGCAAATTCTGTGCTCAGGGTATTGAGGTAATAGATTATAAGGATGTTGATACTTTAAAAAATTACCTTCTTGAAGGTGCCATGATCTCACCAAGAAGAGCAACGGGAACCTGTCCCAAGCACCAGAGAAGGTTGACAAGGGCTATTAAAAGGGCAAGGATTATGGCACTTTTGCCCTTTGTCACTCAGTAATGAAAAGCGATTTCAAAGATTATATTTTCTTTGTTTTTCTTATAGTTGCTTTGAATTTTATGGGGCCTATGGCATTGTTTTTGCCAGCCCCCATTTTTGTTTATAGAGATAAATTTCCCATACCATATTTTTTTCTTTTTTCTTTTCTGCCTTTCCCCTTTATTTTTTTTCTTGCACCTGACAGGTTTAACTTATTCTTTTCATTGTTACACTATTGTTGTCTGGTTTATCCTTCTATACTCTTCGTTTCCCTTTTGAGGTTAAAATGGATGAACTTTTTTGAAAGGTTTTTCCCAGCAGCCATTTTGATGTTTTTAATTTTGGTGTCTTTTTTCTTTGGCTTTTACCGAATGTCAGGAACCACTGCTTTTTCAATGGTTATAGATAAATTCTTACAGTTAAACAATGTTTCAAAAGGGGATGCTGAATATCTTAAAAATATTCTATTTTATCTTTTTTATGGGATCATGTTTTTAACCGAAGGAGTTGTTTTTGTTTTCAATATGCTTTTTTTTATTAAAGATACCGGGTTTTCTTCCGAGTTTCATCAGTTTAAGACACCTGTTTACTTTGTGATTTTTACAATTTTTTTTATGATCCTTTTGAATTTTTTTTGGTTTTCTGGCTATTTAAAAGGTGAGATTGGAGTTTTGTTTGCAACTATCGGGTTTTTTATTTTTTTTGTCTTTTTTATTCAGGGATTATCCATTTTGTTTTTTGTGTTTAATGTGTTAAATATAAAGGGTTTTGCAAAAGCATTTTTAATTGTGTTAATATTTATTTACCCGATACCTGTAATACTTGCTTTTACAGGGATTTTTGATTTCTGGTTTGATTTTAGGAAAAAGATAAAGGTTATGGGTGGAGGTAAGGTTGTATAAAGGGAAAAGCATAACGGTTGTAATACCATGTTTAAACGAAGAGGATGCTATTGGCAAGGTTCTGGATGATGTTCCTGATTTTGTGGACGATGTTATAGTTGTTGACAACAACTCTGAAGACAGAACTGCAGAGATTGCCGAGAAAAAGGGGGCAAGTGTAGTAAGAGAGTTTCAGAGAGGCTATGGCAGGGCTTACAAAACTGGTTTTTCAAAGGCGAAGGGAGATATAATTGTAACCCTTGATGGGGATCATTCGTATCCTATAAAAGACCTGCAAAGATTGCTTGATACATTTTTTGATTATAATGTTGATTTTTTGTCCTGTTGCAGGTTCCCAATTATGAATGCTGAGGCAATGTCTTTTAAGCACTGGATAGGAAACAAGATACTTTCCTTTGCAATGGCTATACTTTTTAAAACCCCTATTGAGGATTCGCAATCCGGGATGTGGGTGTTTAAAAGGGCGGTTCTTCCTCTAATGAAGTTGAGAAGCAATGGAATGGCTTTTTCGGAGGAGATAAAGATTGAGGCTTTAAGGAATAAAAGTATCACTTTTAAAGAAGAACATATAAAGTACTCTGCAAGAAAGGGAGAGATAAAGTTAAGACCATGGAGAGACGGGATTGTTAACCTTCTTTTTCTTTTCAGAAAAAGGTTATTTCCTTAAGAGATATGCCTCTCGTATCGGTTATTATAGTTAATTACAATGGCCAGGGTTATATTGAGCCCTGTATTGAATCTGTTTTAAACCAGAGTTTTGAAGATTTTGAAATAATAGTTGTTGATAATAATTCGGAAGACAAATCAAAAATATTTTTGGAGAGCCTGAACGAAAAGAAGATAAAAGTTGTTTTTTTAGATAAAAACTATGGATTTGGCTATGCAAACAATGTTGGCTTTAGGAAATCTTCAGGGAAGTTTATTGTTATTTTAAATAACGATGCCGAGGTTGACAGAGATTTTTTGAAAGAGATTGTAAAGCCTTTTAATATTGATGCAAAGATAGGAATGGTTGCCCCATTGATTTTATTAAAAAACTCGCCGGATACAATTGACAAGGCAGGAGGACACCTTCTTTATCCAGATGGTATCAACAGGGGAAGAGGCTGTATGGAGAAGTTGAGCAAAAAATATCTTGTTGATGGGTATGTTTTGATTCCTGACGGGTGTGCTGCCTGTTTCAAGAGAAGTGTAATCGACGAATGTGGCTTTTTTGATGAAGATTTTTTTCTTTATGGTGAGGATACAGACCTTGGATTGAGGTATTTAAGGGCTGGGTACAGGTGTTATTACACCCATAAGGCGATTGTATATCATAATCATTCTGCCATATCTGGCCTTTACAGCTCTATGAAGGCATTTTATGTTGAAAGAAATAGAGTTTTCGTTCTTATAAAAAACTTCCCTTTTTTATGTTTAGTTTTTTCCCCTGTTTTTACCTTTGTAAGGTATTTTTTTCAGGCGGTGTCAGTTTTTTTGAAAAAGGGAAGTGCCGGAGAATTTGCAAGGGAGCACTCTTCTTTTGCTCTTTTAAAGATTTTGATTTCAGCCAATGTTGATGCTTTGTTTTCCATTCGTAAATTTTTGAAAAAGAGAAAGGAGAATAGAAGTTTGTTTAAGATGGGTGGATTTGAATTTTGCAGGTTCCTGAAGGCTTTTTTTCTTTCCCCGGTTGAACTTGCATTTAAAAGATAATAAAATAAACTATGGAAAAATCAGATGGGAATATGATGGAAGTGAAAGAAAAGAATATTAATATTGAAGTGGTTGTGGGTTTTATCTTAAATGTGCTGAACTCTGTTTTTCTAATTATTGTGATGCTTCTGATACATAAAAAGATTCACTCAATAGTTGATAAGAGGATAGTTGAAGGGTTGGGTTATATATTTAGTGGTTTCTCAATAATTTTGCCAGTTTTTGCAAGAAAAATATACTTGAAAATAAAAAATAAACATCAGGCGAAAATGGTTGTTTATGTGTTGTACGATATTCCACTTATTTTTGGTTTTATATACTTTTTGTTAGGTGGTTATTTAAGGTATTCAATTGGTTTTGCAGCTTTAACAGTTGGCTATTTTTTCTTTGCTGCTCCCTTTGTTTTTGGAGGGGAGGATGGTTAAAAGGTTTTTTGTTTTAATTTTACTGATTATTCTTGTTTCCTGCGGTAAAAGTGAAAAAACATCTAATCTGTCTGCTTCCTCAGGGGCAATTAAACCTGTGGATATTGAATCACTTTTAAAAAAGCCTGCGTATGGGGATAGCATTGTAACTCCATTGGCAGATGATATATTTACTTTAAACTTTTTAACTTACAGAAATGCCAATGAGGGGGAGATAATCTATTTAATCTCAGATTCTCTTGTTTCTTACAACAATAAATTGGAGGTTGTGCCAAGACTTGCCAGAAACTGGAAAGTCAATAAAGATCATACCTCAATTGTTTTTCATTTAAGAAGAGGGGTGAAATTTTCTGATGGAGTTGAATTTACTTCAAAGGATGTTAAGTTTACTTACGATTGTATTTTTGACCCTGCCAATGATTTAGAGGATATTGCTAAAATCATGAATAATTTAAAGAAAGTCAGGATTATTGATAAATACACTGTTGAATTTTTGTTTAAAAAACCGGAACCATTTATTATGGATTATTTCATTGATTATTATATTTTGCCTGAACATATTTACAATACGAAGAAGTACACTTTGAAAAACAATCCTGCCAACAAAATGCCTGTTGGAACGGGGCCTTTTAAACTTGTAAAGTGGATCAAAGACAGAGAGATAGTACTTGAGGCCAATAAAGATTATTTTCTTGGGAGGCCTTACCTTGACAGAATAGTTTATTTAAAATCAGGAAGCATGAGTGTTGATTTTGAAAGGTTGAAAAAGGGAGAGTTTGACATACTTCCCATTGATACCACAATATATAAATTCAAAACAGGGTTACCTGAAATAGAAAAGAACTTTGATAAATACAGGTACTATGTGCTTGCATTCTATTACATTGCATGGAATGTGCACAAAAAGCCGATGAAAGACAGAAATGTCAGACTCGCGATTGCATACCTTTCCGACCTTCAAAGGTTTAACAGGCTGGCTTTTTTTGGTCTGTTTAAGGTTGCGGTAAGTCCAATTCATCCTCAAAGTAAATTTTTTAACAAAAATCTGACTCCATTTCCATTTGATTTAAAAAAGGCCAGACAACTTTTAAATGGAGCAGGGTATATGGATAGCAATGGTGATGGTTATCTTGAGGATAAGGATGGTAAGCCTTTGACTATAAGGTTGTTAACTCGCTCAGGTTTGTCCATTTATAATAGAGTTCCGGTTTTTTTGCAGGAAAACTGCAAAAAGGCGGGGGTTAAACTGATTATTGATTGTGAAGAACCTGGAGTGTTCAATAAAAAGATGGCCTCTCTGGATTACGATGGGGTGCTTTTTGGCTGGATGATTTACCCGAGCCCTTCATACCTGGTTAACATGTTTTCAAAACCATCAAAGAATGGTTATTCTATGAACATGAACCGGTATTATAATAGTGAAATAGATGGTCTTATTAAAAAACTCAACACCACCTTTGACCCTGAGGTAAGATTGAACATTTGTTTCAGGATACAGGATATACTTTACAGGGAGCAGCCGTACCTGTTCCTTTTTTACCCTTCTGCCCTTGTGCTTGCTCATAAAAGGTACAGAAATTTAAAACCCTCTCCACTTGGAATGTTCAAGTGGTACCCTGGAATTGCGAGGGTTTATGTCCCCTTACCCTTGCAGAAAAAAAATTAGAGAACTATACTATTTTCATGTTAGGCTACATACTTAAAAGGGTATCGGTTACTTTTTTGTCAATATTTTTTGTGCTTTATGTTGTGTATGTTATTGTGTTCTCGTGCACTTTAAATTCTGCTCATACCTCGTATAGAATCCCGGGGATTCAACTTGAAAGTGCTAAAACTTTCAGTTTTTATGCTGCAACGAGAGGATATATTAATTGGCTTAAAGAGGTTTCTTCTTTTTCATTTGGTATGTCATCATACTATGGAGAAAGGGTATCAAGGATTATTATAACAAGGTTGAAGAATACCATGTACTTGAATCTTCTCGCTATGTTTATACTCCTTGTGCTTGGTTTACTTCTCGGTGTCTTTTCAGCGATGTTTAAAAGCAGATTTATTACTTTGATTGAGGGAGTGTTTTTTGTTTTATATGCTGTACCGGATTTTGTCCTTGCCATACTTCTTATAATTGTATTCTCTTTGACACTGGGCTGGTTTCCATCATCTGGTTTTATCTCCGTGAACCACGAACAATTGTCTCCGTTAGGCAAGGTATTTGATTGTGTCTGGCATCTTTTTCTTCCCGCTTTAAGTTTGAGTTTGTCTTTAATAATCTTCTTATCACGATTTACTAAAAATTCAATTGTCGGTATTCTCTCAAATCAGCACATTATTGCTTTAACTGTGAGAGGGGTTGACACATTTGGGGTTAAATTCAAGCATATTTTTAAAAATGCTGTATCTCCCTTTTTATCTCTCATGACATTTTTAATTCCCGGTTTAATTGGTGGTTCAATAATCATTGAAACTATTTTCGGATTTCCAGGGATTGGAAGGATTTTTTATAAAGCAGCGGTAAACAGGGATTTCCCACTTGTACTGGCAGTTTCATTTGTGGATGTGGTTTTGATCTTCTTTTCAATTTTTCTGACGGATGTTCTATATCGCTATTATAAAAAAGGGGTGGAAGATGAAAAAAATTTCTAATTGTTTCGCTGTTTTTTTCATCCTCTTAATGCTTTTTATATCCCTTTTTTCAGATGTTATTGTAGGTAAAGATGTTTTTCTGAAACGTTCCAAAAAAATCTATATGTATTCTCCCTATCAGATTGATAGAGATGCTTTTTTAAAACCCCCTTCAAAAAAACACATTCTTGGTACAGATAGCGTTGGAAGAGATATTTTTGCAAGGCTTGTTAAGGGAATATCCAACTCCTTTCTAATAAGTTTTGTTGCAACCTTAATTTCTCTGATTATAGGGATGTTTGCAGGTGGAATTGCAGGTTACCTTGGAGGTGTTATTGATTTTGTTTTTAGCAGATTTTTTGAGTTGTTTTACAGTATTCCACTTTTGTTCATGCTTATCCTTTTGTCTCCACTAATAGGGGATAATCTTTTTCTTTTCGGAATTGTGCTTGGATTTTTTGGATGGTTGTTCGTTGCAAGATTGGTGAGGGGAGAGGTTATTAAATTGAAGGGTATGCCTTTTTTAGAATTTGCAAGGGCAAATGGTGCTGGATTTATACATGTTTTCAAAAGACATTTTTTTCCCCACCTTCTGCCCCCTGTTTTACCTATTACTATTTTTGGATTTTCAGGTATGCTCGTTGCTGAGTCTTCTCTAAGTTTTCTGGGACTTGGAGTTAAACCTCCCGAACCAAGTCTTGGGAGTTTGATTTCACAGGGCTTAAACTATCATGATGTGGCTCCGTGGATTTACATTCCCCCTTCCATAGTTTTATTCTTAACGGTTTTAAGCCTTGATATTATAGGAGAGTATTTAAAGAAACGCTATTCAAGATTTTAAAGGGATTTATGTGTTAAAATAAGCAATCAGAATGCTTTTTGGGGGAGTGTGTGATTGAGGAAAAAGAATTAATATTTGTTGCGGAACAACTTAACATCTCAAAAAACCAGGTAAAAAACACAATTAAGTTACTTGAGGGTGGTAATACGGTACCCTTTATAGCGAGGTACAGGAAAGAGAAAACAGGCAATTTAAATGAAACAGAGATCCTTGGTATAAAGGATTACCTTCAATACTTTTTGGAGTTAAATGAAAGAAAAGAAACGGTGCTTAAAACAATAAAAGAGCAGGGTAAATTAACGGATGAACTTGAAGAGAGGATTAAAAATACCCTTTCAAAGGCAGAACTTGAGGATATTTATCTTCCGTTTAAGCCCAAAAGGAGAACGAAGGCAACCAGAGGAAAGGAAATGGGTCTTGAACCTCTTGCAGATGCCATTTTAAGAGGGGATGGATTATCAATTGAAGATATGGCAGAGGCTTATTTGGACGAAAAAAAGGGTGTTGATACAATAGATAAGGCAATTGAATTTGCCGGTTACATACTCGCAGAGTACTTTTCTGAAAATGCTGAATTGAGAGGTAAAGTAAGGGCACTTTTCAAAGAAAAGGGAAGGATAAAGGTTAAGGTGGCAAAGGATTTTGAGGAAAAGAGAACAAAGTATGAGATGTACTATGACTTCTGTGAAAGTGTGTCAGATATCCCGTCTCATCGTATTCTTGCAATCAGAAGAGGAGAGAGGGAAAAGGTTTTAAGGTCAAAGATAGATGTGGATGTTGATACTGCTTTTAACCTTGTTTACCCTTTGTTTTTTTCTGAATCCCATGTTTTTTTTCAATACCTAAAGGAGTGGCTATACTATTCTTTGAAAAGGCTTGTGTTCCCATCTATTGAACTTGAAACAAGACTTGAATTGAAAAAAAGGGCAGACCTTGAAGCGATAGATGTTTTTGCTAAAAACCTTGAAAACCTGCTTTTGATGCCGCCTGCTGGAAACATACCTGTTCTGGGGGTTGACCCCGGATTCAGGACAGGGTGCAAGATAGTTGCAGTTAACGAAACCGGAAAGTTTATGTATGGAACGACTATATATCCCACAAAACCCCGTGAGGATTTTGAAACCTCAAGGAAGGTTTCTCTGGACATTATTGAAAGGTTTGGATTAAAGGTTGTTGTTATAGGAAACGGCACTGCTTCAAAAGAGACAAGAGATTTTTTCAAGTCAATTGTACCTGATGGAGTCAGGGTGGTTGTTGTAAGTGAAGCAGGGGCCTCGGTTTACTCTGCTTCAAAGGTTGCAATAGAGGAGTTTCCGGATCTTGATGTTACAATGAGAGGTGCAATATCAATTGCAAGAAGGTTTCAGGACCCTCTGTCTGAACTTGTAAAAATTGAACCAAAGGCAATAGGGGTGGGTCAGTATCAGCATGATGTGAATCAAACGCTTTTGAAAAAGAAACTTGATAGTGTTGTGGTTTCTGTGGTAAACAGAGTTGGAGTTGATCTTAATACCGCTTCATTTCATCTTTTAAAGTATATTTCAGGTATAAATGAGAGGGTTGCACGGGAGATAGTTAATTTCAGAAACAATAATGGAATGTTCAAAACAAGGCACGAACTTCTTTCAATTCCAAACCTTGGTCCAAAAACCTTTGAGCAGAGTGCTGGATTTTTAAGGATAAGGAATGGAAGTGAAATACTGGATTCAACAGGGATACACCCTGAATCCTACTGGATAGTTGATAGAATTGCGGAGAAGTTAAAGGTCGGTAAAGAGGAACTTGTTGGAAATGGGAAATTGCTTGAATCATTGGCCCATGACATATTTGTTGAAGGTGCCGGGGAGTTCACATTGAATGATGTTTTAAAAGAATTGATAAATCCTGGAAGGGACCCAAGGTCTGATTTTGAATTTTTTGATTTTAACGATGGGGTGAACGATATTGATGATATTGAAGAGGGTATGGTACTGAATGGGGTGGTAACAAATGTAACCAGATTCGGGGTGTTTGTGGATTTAGGTGTTCATCAGGACGGCCTTGTTCATATAAGTGAGATATCAAATGACTTTGTTAAAAATATTGAAGATTTTGTTTCTGTTGGTCAGAGAGTTCGCGTTAATGTTATTAAGGTTGATAGGGAACTGTCACGGATTTCACTAAGCATGAAAGCGGTGGAAAAAAGAAGCCCTTTAAGTAATAACAAGAAAAAGGGTTTGAAGCGTTTTAAAGAGAGAAAAGGTAAAAAAGAGGTTTTGATAAATAAATTGATTGAAAGGTTTGGAAATAATTAGGTTGAAATAAGTTTGAATGTGTTTAAATTATTCTTAGCATGAAGTTAGCGGGAGGGCTTATGGTGGCATGTGCAGGTGATATAAAAAAGATAGCAATTCTAACCGGAGGGGGCGATGCCCCTGGTCTAAATGCAGTCATCAGAGGAGTTGTTAAGTCTGCAATAAGGAAGTACAACTGGAGGGTTTACGGTGTCCCTGACGGTTTTGAAGGCCTTGTTACCGGAAGCGAATTAAGGGAATTGACTGAGTATTCCATCAGGGGGATACTGCCTCTTGGTGGTACGATACTTGGAACCACAAACAGGGGAAACCCTTTTGAATATCTTGTTGTTGAAAATGGCAAAGAAGTGGTAAAAGACATGTCGGATAAAGTCATTGAATATTTAAAGATCCTTGAAATAGATGCCCTTGTTGTTATTGGTGGAGATGGAACTTTGTCTATAGCCAATCGGTTTGCAGAAAAGGGAGTTAAATTGGTGGGTGTTCCCAAAACTATTGACAACGATTTAAAAGCAACTGATTACACATTTGGATTTAATACTGCAATAACGACTGCAACAGAGGCACTTGACAAACTTCACACCACCGCTCAATCCCATCACAGGGTTATAGTAATTGAGGTTATGGGAAGGTATGTGGGATGGATTGCTCTTGAAAGTGGCATTGCAGGAGGGGCAGATGTTATTTTGATCCCTGAAATTCCATTTGACATTGAAAAGGTTTGCAGCAAGATAATAAGAAGGAATAAACTTGGAAGTAAGTTCTCCATAGTTGTGGTTGCAGAGGGTGCAAAGCCAAAAGGTGGAGAGATGGTTTTTCAGGAGAAGAATGTCAAGGGTAAGGCGCCAAGACTCGGTGGAATAGGCTATGTCGTTGGTGAGCAAATTCAAAAGAGAACCGGGATGGATGTAAGGGTGACAGTTTTGGGCCATCTTCAGAGGGGTGGGTCTCCAACTGCATACGACAGGATACTTGCAACAAGGTTTGGTGTTGCTGCCGTAGATGCCCTTGCTGAGGGGAAATTTGGGCACATGGTTTGCCTCAGAACTCCTAAAATTGAACTGGTGCCCATAAAGGAGGCTGTAAAAGATTTAAAGAGGGTTGACCCTGAGGGTCAATTGGTAAAGGCGGCAGAATCTATTGGTATTTCTTTCGGGAGATGAGATGAGGAAAGGGATTGTTCTTGCTGGGGGAAGTGGAACAAGGCTTTACCCTGCCACTTTGCCTGTTTGTAAACAGTTGTTGCCTGTTTACGATAAACCTCTAATTTACTATCCCCTCTCCACTTTGATGCTGGCAGGGATAAGGGATATTTTAATAATTTCCACTCCAGACGATACCCCCAGATTTGAATCGCTTTTTGGTGATGGATCAAAATTTGGTCTGAATATCTCCTATGCTGTCCAGAGAAAACCAAACGGGATTGCAGAGGCTTTTTTGATTGGGGAGGATTTTATTGATAAAAATGGTGTTGCACTTGTTCTTGGTGATAATGTGTTTTACGGTCATGGCTTAACGGATCTTCTTGAAAGAGCAGTCGTAAGAGAGAGAGGTGCAACGGTTTTTGGGTACAGGGTTAATGACCCGGAGAGGTATGGAGTTGTTGAATTCTCAAAAGATGGCAGGGTTTTATCCATAGAAGAAAAGCCGGCAAAACCGAAATCAAACTATGCCGTTGTTGGTCTTTACTTTTACGATTCCCAGGTTGTTGATATTGCAAAAGAGATAAAACCTTCAGCAAGAGGGGAACTTGAGATAACAGATGTAAACAGAGTTTACCTTGAGAAAGGTTTGCTGAATGTTGAGTTGATGGGAAGGGGCTTTGCTTGGCTTGACACAGGCACACATGCCTCAATGCTTGAGGCTTCAATGTTTATAAAAACCGTTGAAGACAGGCAGAGTGTTAAGATAGCCTGCATTGAAGAGATTGCATACAGGCAGGGCTGGATAGATGAGCAGGGTTTGAGGGAACTTGCAAAACCATTGATGAAAAGTGGATATGGAAGGTATTTACTTGATATTTTAGAGGAAGATTATGGGGTTTAGGTTTTTCCCGCTTGAAGTGGATGGAGTGTTTCACATAATCCCCGATAGGTTTGAGGATAAAAGGGGTTTTTTTCAGGAGATTTACAGGGAATCTGTTTTTAAAGAGCATGGGATAGATTGTCACTTTGTTCAGATAAATACCTCTTACTCCAAAAAGGGTGTGATAAGGGGACTTCATTATCAATTGCCTCCCCATCCTCAGGCAAAACTTGTAAGGTGTATTTATGGAGAGGTTTTTGATGTGGCTCTTGATGTCAGGGCTTCTTCACCATCCTTTGGCAGGTGGGCAGGTGAGACCCTTAGCATGGAGAGGGGTAATATGCTTTTCATTCCTGTCGGTTTTGCCCATGGATTTGAGGTGTTAAGTGATTTTGCAATAATAGAGTACCTGGTGTCAGACGAGTATTGTCCTGAATGCGAAGCCGGAGTGAATTACAAAGATGAAGATGTCAAAATAAAATGGCAAACCCGTACCCCAATTCTTTCTGAAAAGGATCTGGGTTTGCCATATCTGAAGCGTGCTATGGTATTCAGGTAATTACATATCTTTTGCCGGAAGCCCGGATGGTTTGGCCTTTGTTATTTTAAGGTTTTTAAGGAATTCAATCCCCTTTTTGTTACACGATATCTCCTCAATCTTATCAAGAACCCTAACATTTGTGGTTGATACTATTCCATTGTTGATGGTGGTTTCAATTTCCAGGGGAAAACTGTTTAATTTTTTTGCCTGATCAAGCAGGAGTTTACTGGTTGTGAAAAAAGACAGATACCTCGAAAAAAGTTCTCCATTATATCTTAACTTTTTTTCGGCAAACCAGGCAACAGATTTTGAATTGAGGTAATTCCCGGGAAGTTCATACTTTCTGCAGGGAATTTTGTTTATCCTTCCGATTTTTCTGGTTTTTTTGAAAATAAGCTGGGGGAAAACAATGCTTCCATCGTTTGTGCTTATTCCATAAAAGGAAACAAATGCAGAAAAGAAAGGTATGTTTTTTGAAAAAGAGTACTCTATGGCTGTTTTCTTTTTCAGGTTAATGATGTAGCCTTTATTGTGCAAGAAAAGGTAAAACCTGTTTTTGTCAATGCTGATTTTGAGGTAATTGTCACACAGAATGGTTGTTTCAATGTAAGGATTTTTTGTGCCATTAACATAGATTTTGTAGGTGATCCTGTAGCCCTTTGAAAATACTGACAATGATGTTGTAATTAGCAGAAGAAAAAAGAAAAACCGCTTCATACCACCCTCACTTTTTTTGATCATTGTATGCTTTTATAATTACCCCTTTTATTATCAGAGGTGATTTTTTGTTTTTAAGTTTTTTTAATTCTGGTTTCTGTGAAAAAGCGATTTCATAGTACTTTTCAGCACCCTTTTTGTCTCCGAGTTTTTCCAGACATAATGCTATATTGTAATACGCTTCACTTGATTTCCCGTTAAGTTTGGTTGCTTTCTGGAAATAATCAAATGCGGTTGTATAATCTTTGAGGAGGAAATAGATATTCCCAATTGCAAGAGCTGTTGACGATTCTTTTTTTATTGCAAACTCTTCTTCAAAAGATCTTATTGCTCCCCCAAAGTTCCTTTCGTAAAGCATTACTATCCCAAGTTTATCATAAACGAAAGGGCTTATGATTGAAAGGCTTAAAGCGTCTTTAAACATCTGGAACGCTTTTTGTTTGTCTCCTTTAAGATAAGTTCTTTCAGCCTTAACTGCAAGTTCAATAGACTTTTTGGTGGGATATTCGAGTTTTTTCTGGTAAGCACCCTGCATTATCATGTGGATTATATTCTTCTTTTTTGGGTCTAATTTACTTGCAAGGTTTAAATACCTTCTTGCATTTGTTAACTCTTTTAAACCTATATATATTGCTGCAAGTTGAGTGGCAGCCCTTTCATTGGTCTGTGCCTCTGGCTCAAGTTTTTTTACCTTTTCTTCTATCCTTTCTATTCTCTTTTCAACATTGTTTAACATTGACCTGAATTTAGCATTGTCGGGGTACATTGTTAAGGCTCTGTTTAAGAAGTCCCTTTCCCTGTAGAGACTCCCAAGTTTATCATAACCGTCTGCAACATAGTACATGAGTTCAGGGTTCTTCCAGTTGTTGCAAAAAGCCATAAATGCGGTTGCATAGTATTCAGGGATTTTCTGCTCGCTTAAAAGTTTGTTAAGTCCTTCGTACAATCCCTCATTGTTGTTTGCAGACATTGCAAATGGAGAACCTAACATAATTGTAATCAACCATAAAACAATTGTTTTCTTCATAAAACCTCCATTTATTTTATTATGTGGAAGACTAAGTTTAATTTTACATCTTTTATTTTTTTGCTGTCAGTTTTAATAAGAACTGTTTTTTTACCTGAAAGTGTTTTGGCTTTGTATGGTTGAAATCTAAATGTTAATTTCCAGTTACAATCAGACACCTTTTCCGATTTTTCAAGTTTTAAACAGGGAAGCCCTGTTTTTTGGCTAACTATGTTGAAAGGTTCTTTTGATTTTACTGTGACAATACTAATGTAATCTCTATCTTCTTTCACATTAAGAAACAAAAGATTATTCGAGGGATAAACAGAATAATATTGAGGTTTTTTGATTATCAATATTACAGGGACACTGTGTTTGTAATTTTTCAGATAGACCCTTATGACATATTTCCCCTCTTTTTTGATTTTGGAGGGATTCATTTTAAGTACAAATGAGTTTGAGTTTGACAGAGTGTAAGAGACATTTTTTAAAATTGGAAGTTCAATTTTTTTGATTTGCACAGGTTTTTTGTTTTTAAATGATTTTATTTCAATCAATTGTTCAAAGTATTCTTCTTTATTTGAAACTGTAATATTTGATGGTTCTGCATAGTATTCTCTTTTAACAATAGCCCGGATTCTTAAATCGTACATTTCTTTTGTTGATGTTTTTACAAACACAATTTTTTCCACCCTTCCCTCAAAACTTTGACTGTTAAACTTTATGATAAAGGTGGTTTCTTCTCCCCCTTTTAGAGTTTTTTTGCCGGGTTTTGCAAGGGTACAGCCACAGGTTGTTATTATGCTTGTAAAAGTTACCGGTTTGCTTGAGAGATTTTTTACCTTAACCTTCCAGGTGAATGTTTTAAACTGCGGTATTGTGCCAAGGTCCTTTATTTGCTCTGAAAATTGTAATGTAGGGGATGCTTTACAGAACAATGAAATTAAAATAAAAGTTGCCACCAATAAAACTCTTTTCATAGTTCCTCCGTTTCTCCTTCAACAATAAGACGAACAGGATCGCTTAATATTATATTCTAAAAAAGGATTTTGTTAAAAAAGTTTAAGTTTACATTGCAGATAATTTTTTTTAATATTAAAACTATGAAAAAAATGATGGGGTGCCGAATATGAAAAGGATAGTAATTGCAATAGTTTGCAGTTGTTTTTTGTGGTATAGTGCTGGTATTGCACAGGATACTGGTATTAAAAGGGAAGTAAAAGCTCAAACTGTAAATGTTGGGCAGGAGCGAACTGGTAATAAGGTGGATGGTGCAAACTCGATTAATGGGCAGGTGAAAGAGAGAAATTCTGAATCAGTTGAAAAAAAAGGTAAAAAGGGGGAAGAAGAGGGCGAAATTTTAGGAAAGCTGCTTCCACTATGGTCGGTAATCCCATTTATTGGCATACTTCTGTCAATCGCTTTGTTTCCTCTTTTGTTTCCAAAGTTCTGGCATCATCATTTTGGTAAAGTATCAGCATTCTGGGCACTTATTTTTGCAATCCCCTTTTTACTTAGCTTTAAAGGGATGGCCTTTCACGAGATATTGCACATTTATCTTATTGATTACATTCCTTTCATAATTCTTTTATGGTCATTGTTTACTGTTGCAGGTGGAATACTTGTGAAAGGAAGCCTGGAAGGAACACCTGAAATGAACCTTGTAATGCTTCTTATGGGAACTTTCCTTTCTTCGTGGATAGGAACCACTGGTTCTGCTATGGTTTTAATTAGGCCTGTGTTGAGAGCAAATAGGAAGAGAAAATACAAAACCCATGTTGTGATTTTCTTTATCTTTCTTGTTGCAAATATAGGGGGCTCTTTGACACCTTTAGGAGATCCTCCGTTGTTTCTTGGTTTTTTGCATGGTGTTCCATTTTTCTGGACTTTCCACATATTTTCCGAAATGGCAGTCACTTCTGGTATACTTCTGGTTATTTTTTATTTGCTTGATAGATACCATTATGCAAAGGAGGAGCCATCTGTCAGGATAAGGCAGGGGAAAATGAATTTAAAGATACTTGGAGCACATAACTTTCTTTTTCTCCTCGGGATAATAGGGGGGGTTCTTTTAAGTGGAGTCTGGAAGGCTGGAACTTTTGAGGTGTTGGGGGTGCATGTTGCAATTGAGAATGAGATAAGAGACCTTATATTGATCATTATGGGAATTTTGTCCCTTTATACAACAAAAAGAGAGATAAGAGAAGAAAATGAATTTTCCTGGTTTCCAATAATTGAAGTTGCTTATCTCTTTGCGGGGATTTTTATGACAATAATTCCTGCCCTTGCAATTTTAAGAGCAGGCAGTGAAGGTGCTCTTGCCTTTGTTATAGATGCAGTTAAAGAACCGGCACATTACTTCTGGATAACGGGCGCTCTTTCTTCTTTTCTTGACAATGCACCAACATATCTTACATTCTTTAATACTGCGTTAGGACAGTTCTTTCCAGGTGTGCCTGAACACCTTGCTGTTCATCAACTTATAAGTAATCACCCGGTTTTTTTGAAAGCAATATCTTCAGGGGCTGTTTTCATGGGGGCAAACACCTATATTGGTAATGCACCGAATTTTATGGTTAAGTCTATTGCAGAGGAGAACGGAATAGAGATGCCAAGTTTCTTCGGTTACATATTCAAGTATTCACTTCTTTTCCTTATCCCCACCTTTATACTTGTAACCTTTATCTTTTTCAGATAATACCTTTCTGGGTTAAGCCCCCTTTAAAAAGGGGGCTTTTATTTTCTTTTAAAGACCTTTTCAATGTCGTTTAATTCAAACTTTACCATTACAGGTCTTCCATGGGGGCAGTAATAGGGGTTTTCACATTCAAAAAGTTCTGATATTAGAGATTCCATTTCATAAATAGAAAGATGTGTATTTGCTTTTATTGCGTTTTTACAACCAATTGTTGCGGCAATATCTTTAAAAAGATTGTGCAGTTCTCCCTCTCTTCCTTTTTTTATTAATGCAACAAGTTCAAGGAATGTCTGCTCAATGTCTCCCTGTTTTATAAAAACAGGATATGCAGAGATTTTAATAACTCCCTCTTTTTGCAGATCTATTTTAAATCCACTTTTTCTGATTATATTTTCATTGTCTTTAATAATGAGTATTGTTTCACCGTCTGTATTTATGTTAACAGGTATGATTAACGGTTGTTTTGGTATCTCATTTTTCTTTATCATACTGAATGCCTTTTCATATAGTATCCTCTCGTGAACCACATGCTGGTCAAAAAGATAAAGGCTATTGTCCTTTTCAGCCACGATGTAAGAGAGATTGAATTGCCCCAGAATTTTGTATTCTTTTTCTTGTCCGGTTAGAATACCTCCATGCACTTTGCTCTTTGTGCAGTAATTGTTCTCAACGTCTTTTAGTTCAATGCCCTTGTTATCAATTTTTTCCAGATTGTAGTTTTTTGTTGTAAAAAACTTTAAAGAGTTGTGAGTGAATTTGACTGAAGATGCACTGTTTCTTTTTTCAAGGGATAGTTTGCAGGTTTCTTTCACAAGCCCGTACACCTGTTTTTCATTTCTGAACCTTACCTCAAGTTTTGAAGGATGTACATTTACATCAACAATCTCTGGGGGAATCTGAATTTTTATAATCCCCTGAGGGTATCCTTTAAAAAATGATGTCGCTTCTTTAAAGGCAGAGAAAAGTGCCTGACCTATGAGTTTGTCTTTTATAAATCTACCGTTCAAAAGAAAATACTGTTTCATGGGGGAAGAAAGAGCATCTTCTGGAGGAAGTAAGAAAACCTCAACAATGATGTTTTCACTTTCTTTTCTGTGATGTAAAAAACCTTCTCCCAGGACTTTTCTTACCCTTTTTTGCAGTGTATGAAATTCAGTGAATTTTGTTAACATCCTTCCATCATTGGTTAATGAGAAAGAAATCCCGGGATTTGCAAGGGCATAAGAGTTTACAAGTCTTACTATCCTTGCCAGTTCAGTTCTATCCGATTTCAGAAATTTTTTTCTTGCAGGTACATTGTAAAACAGGTTTTCAACACAGATCTCTGTTCCGTAATTCAAGGCACTTTTTTGTACACTTTTTATTTTTCCCCCTTCAAGCCTTAAAATTGTACCTTCTTTGTTGTTCCTTTTTGCTGTTTTCACGGTTACCTTTGATACACTTGCTATTGAGGGCAATGCTTCCCCTCTGAACCCAAGTGATGATATGGATTCAATATCCTCAACTTTTTCAATTTTGCTTGTGGCGTGCCTTTCAAAAGCAAGGAGCGCATCATCATAATCCATTCCGATGCCATCGTCTTTAACGCAGATGTTTCTTTTTCCACTTTTTTTCAAAACAATACTTATACTTTTTGCCTTTGCGTCAATTGAGTTTTCAATTAGCTCTTTTACCACTGATTCAGGTCTTTCGACCACTTCTCCTGCCGCTATTTTGTTTATAACCCTGTCAGGAAGTATTTTTATCGTTGCCATTTTCCCTCCTTTTACAATTATATCTTGTTTGGGTTTTATAGTTTGTTAAAATTTCTATATGAGAAAAATAAAAAGGATGCTCAATGAAATAATTGAAAAGTTGAATTCATCTAATGGAAGGGTTGCAATACTTACGCACACAAACCCTGACCCGGATGCCATTGCCTCTGCCTTTGCGCTTTCATACCTTATAGAATCATTAATTAATAGAAAGGTGAGTGTTTTTTACGATGGAATTATTGGAAGGGTGAATAACAGGATTATGGTGGATGCTCTTAATATTCCGTTGAAAAAAACAGATAGAAGAAAAATAGCGGGCTATCAGTTTGTCTGTCTTGTTGACACTCAACCGGCAAAGAAAAATAATTGCTTTCCTGAAGGCAAAAGGGCATTTTTTGTTATAGATCATCACTTTGAAGATGAGGGTACGGTAAACGCGAAGTATATTGACATAAGGAAGAATGTCGGAAGCACGGCAGCAATGATATGTCAGTACTTTGATATTACAGGCGTTGAAATTCCCACACCTATTGCCACCGCCCTTTTTTACGGTATAAAAACCGATACTGATGGATTGTTGAGGGATTATTCCAGAATTGACGAAAGATATTACAGGAGGCTTTTCCCACATATTGATTACAGGATTTTACACAATATTGAGTACCCACCTTTGCCGAAGGATTACTTTTATGATTTTGCAGATGCCCTTAATTTTGCAAGAGTTTACAATGATATTCTTATTGCTGATTTAGGAGAGACATTTGTGCCGGATATGACCGGAGAGATGGCGGATTATCTTTTGAGAATGGAGGATATTTCCCTTGTTTTAGTGTTTGGGGAATATAAAAACAGGATGTACTTTTCCTTGAGAACCAGTAAAAAGGGGAAAAAACTCGGAATAGTGTCCTATGAGTTGACCGAGGGTATTGGAAGTGGAGGAGGTCACAATAAAACGGGGGGCGGAGTTGTTGAAGACCCTTTACTTAACAAAAAGATTTTCCTGGAAAGGTTTTTTGATCGTTTTGGTGTTGTTTCTGAAAAACTGTCACTTTTTTATTCAAAGATAAAATAGTTTAAGCAAACTGTTTTTCAAACCTATGTATTGCCTTTTTCTGTGCTTCGGTAACCTTATCGAACACATATTCATAGTTACTTAAAAGAAGTTTTACAATTTTATCATCAATCTCACCCCTGTTTACCATGTCGTTAAGAATTTTTTTAACTTCGTTTTTTACAAGTTTTTTTCTGTAAGGCCTTTCTTCAATCAATGCAGTAAAAATATCTGCTATCATTACTATTCTTGCCCCGGTATCAATATTATCTTCTTTCAGATGAAATGGGTACCCTGTTCCATTTAGTTTTTCATGGTGAAAACCTGCCCATTGTGTTACTTTTTCCAATCCCTTTACAGAGTTGAGGATAGAAAATGTGTAAAATACATGGCTTTTTAGAATTTCTTTTTCAATTTCATTTAACTTTCCTTTCTTCTCAAGCAATTTGTCAGGTATGGCAAATTTTCCTATGTCATGTAAGTTCCCTGATATTTCAAGTAATTCCCGGTCAATTTCAGACAATCCCATTATTTCACCAATGCTTGATGCCGCTATTGCCACACCCGCAGAATGAGTTGCTGTAAACCTTGAACGGAAGTCGATAGCATCCCTGAAAAGTTCTGAAACTGGAAGTAAAACCTCAATATTCATCTCTTCTTTTCTAAGTGGTCCGTCTGTTAAAAGCAGACGTGTTAGCCATTCCGATCTTAAAGTCAACCAGAAATCTTCCTGTTTTGCATTTTCAATGAAAAGGTCAACGACATATTTGTGAAACTCTTTGCCTGTTAGTGAAAGAATTTCATCAGTAATGTGTTTTTTTTGTTGAAGGATACATGTTTTTCTATCAATAAGTCTGTCAACATAATCTGCAAGGCAAATTAATTGGGCTCCAAGCACTATTTCGTCAATCAGATCTCTGCTTTCTTTTTTCCACCACTCCCATGATTTGTGATGATGTTTGACTATCTCTGCTGTTTTAGTTAACCAGAAAGTGTTTTTTAAAAGATTGTATCCTCTAACACAGTGAAGATCAACATTCCCGAATTCAAAGTTTAAAAGAGCCCGTTTTTCTTTTAAAGAGAATGCCCCAATATCATGATACAAAGCGGCAACAAAGTAATTTCTGATCTTTTTATCCTGAAGTTTTCCTGTTAATCCCATCCTCCATACGATAAATGCCACTCTTTCCTGATGATTGGCAAGACGAGGCTCTGCAAGGTCAAGAGCATGGGATAAAGCCAGCGTTAAAGCCCCTGAATCAATCTTCAGGTTTTTATGCAAATTACACCTCAAAAAATTATTGATAAAATAATTCTATCAAAATAGTGCAACTTTCTCAATTTTTTTATTTTGATAGTGCAGGTTTTTTATAAACAATAATGGAGCCCATCCTTGAAAAGAACCCTTCACATTTGTTGTCTATGGAAAGCCCTTTTAAAATCATTCTTTTGTTTTTGTACCCGTTTCCTGTTTTCACTGTAACATAAACCATTTTTTTGCAGTTTGGTTTTAGTGGTAATACTCTGTAGCTGCTGAAAAGTGTGGGGTTCTCTATTACAAGCCAGTATTTATTGGTATAATATCCCCTGAAAACATAAAACTTAACCCTCTTATTATTGTTTTTGTTGTTGTTTTGACTTTCATACCCCCTTACTATATTTGAACCTTTGTATTGTGTTGTGCCGAGGTTTGTGTAATTCTCTTTAAAACTCAGGGTGTGGTCAGAGAAAAAATCTATAAAAAGCATCTTTCCTGAGGAGGAAGAAACGGATAGGTTCCCGGTTGTTGAATACAATGATGAAGAATACAGGTACCTGAATTTACCTTTTTTTATTAACATATTCTCAATGTTTTTTGATTCAACAGGTTGTCTGACTCTGGAGTTTTTAAGTATGTTCATGATTGTGTTAAGGTGATTTTTGTAACCATAAACTATGTTTTGGATCTTGTCTTTTGAGTAGATGTTTTGAGTGTCTATAAGGTACCCGGTTACAAATGCTATGGTTCCGTACCTGGTACTGATATACGAAAGAGAAACTGAAAACATAAGTGGTTTTATGGTTGGATGAAAAGCATTTCCACTATACATTATTGTTTCTATCTTGTTTTTTCCTCTTTTTGATGTTTTGATTTCTGGATCTTCCCACCTTGGATTGGGGAAGTCGTTTTTCTGATGTTCGTTCAGCATTGAATTAAAAAAGAGTTTTTTGCAAAACAGTTCTATTTCCCTTTGCGTTAAATTTTTTTTGAAAAATATGGTACAGATGGTCGGGTATTCAAAGTAATCTTTTTCTCCTAAAAATGAGAGTAAAACAACCTTTTTGTTTTCAACCCTGAAAAACTTACTGTTTGGATAATTGAACTTTTTATTTTGTGCCTGTTTAAAACAAAAAGGTAACTTCACATCCAGAAACAATAGATTCATTTTTTTACCTGAATCTCCTGCAAGTGAAGGAAAGGTTATGAGAATAATAACAATCAAAAGATATCTGCTTTTCATGTTTCCCCCTTTTTATAGTAATTTTCGGATAAGAAATATTTTAATACTTTTAGTTAAAAAATAAAAAAACAAAATTTTTTGTTTATTATTTTTTAACTTACACATTTTAAGCAGGAAAAAAATTGTCTCACATCTATTGACAGGGATTTTTTTTTATAAAAGAATAAAGGTAAAGGTGGCTTTAAGAACTCTGGAGGTAAAAATGGCAAAATTTCACTGGTGGGAAAAATGGATTGAAAAGAAAAAAAAGTATGCTGTTACCGAGAATATTTTTGCAGATGAGGATGTTTTCAATGCAAAGAGTGTGGGGACTCGCCTTCCCCCTATATATCAGCAGAGCACATTCAGGTTTCAAAGTGCTGAGGACGGAAAGCTGAGGTTTCTTGGAAAGTCAAAATCAGGTGAGAGGCCTTATGCAAGGATTTACACAAGGCTTGGGAATCCAACAACCGAATACCTTGAAAAGGTTATTTTTCAACTTGAGTGCCAGCACATAATTGACAATGCACTTGAGGCTGATGAAAAAGAGCCCACAATAGGGGTTTTGATAACATCATCTGGAATGGGGGCTATCTCAACCTGTTTGATGGCTTTGCTTGATTCTGGAGATGAATTGATATGCGGTACTGTTTACGGATGTACTGATTCCCTTTTGAGGCACTGGGAGAAGAAGTACAACATAAAAACCCACTTTATTGACACGACGGATACGGAACTTGTTGCAAAAACTCTTGAAGAGAACCCAAAAATCAAATGCGTTTATGTGGAAACCCCTGAAAACCCAACTTTGAAGGTAAACGACATAAAGGCTCTTTCTTCTTTAACTGAAAAGTATGAGATACCTCTCATTGTTGACAACACCTTTTGCTCCCCGTACCTTCAGCAACCATTCAGGCTTGGGGCGGATATTGTCATACATTCAACTACAAAGTACATAAATGGCCATTCAACATCTGTTGGAGGCGCTTTGCTTGGTCCCTGGGAATTTATGCTTAACGATGCTTTCCTTTACTATAAAGACCTTGGAGTGACCCCTTCTCCTTTTGATTCATGGCTGAATGCTCAGAATGTTC
>JALSOA010000029.1 GCA_026986725.1 Acidobacteriota bacterium | reverse complement strand
AAATTTTTAAAGAAAAAATAGTTAATGTAATAGTAAAACTAAAAAAAATAAATTTCAACTATTTTTTCAATCTAATTGATTTACATCACAAAAGTTCTGTTATAATGAGTAAAATAAAAGGAAAGAAAGGGAAAATATGAAATGCCGTAATTGTAACAGGTTCTATCCGGACAATTTTTCCGTATGCCCTTATTGTGGCAGAAAAAAGGAGCGACACCGGGAAATACGGATAATCAAGGAGAATCTGGAATACTTAAAAAAAATTGGACACTATCTTAATCAATCAATTGAAAACATTGAGCAAAGTGTAAAAGTTATTGAAAAAAGCATACCTGAAACAAGAAAGCCTGAAAAGAGTCCCCCTTTAATAAAAAAGAGTAAAAAGAAAAATTCTGATAGTGTGTTTGAGCATTTTATGGGAGAGAAATTGCTTCTTTCAGCAGGGATACTTGCAATACTTTTTGCAGTTGCAATATTTTTGAAATTCTCTTTTGAGAGAAACCTTTTTTCCCCTGCCATAAAGGTGATAATTACTATTTTTACCGGGTTTGCCTTTCTTTTAACAGGCTTTTTGCTTAAAAAGAAATACAGGGTTTTTGGAATACTGCTTTCAAGCGGTGGAATGGCTGTTTTGTTTTTTGGAAACTTTGCAGGTGCAGTGCTTTACAAACTCTACCCTGTTTTAACTTTGTTTATTATAAACATTGTCCTTTTACTTTTATCACTATACCTATCAAGTTTGCTCAATACCCAGTGGGCATCAATAATAGGGATTGGTGGAGCATACCTGTCTCCTATCACGGCGGGAGAAACAATTGCAAATAATAATGCCTTTTTTGCTTACTTCTTTGTTCTCTCCCTCGCCCCAATCTTCATTGCTTATAAAAAAAGGTGGCAGGCAACACCTGTAATTGCCTCAATTTTAAACCTATTATAGTACCTTAACTGGCATTACTCCTGCTTTGAGAAAGTATATTCTATCGGATTTATCTATTTAAGCCTTTATTTTTTCATTGCTTTTTCAATTGTATCTGTCTTTTTCATTGACAAAAAATCAGTTTTCTTTGCAATCTCATCACTTTTATCCACATTCTTTTACCCATTGTATGGAGCAAGGGCAATATCCTTATCAGGACAAACAATTAAACCATCTTTACTCCTTATTCTTTTTGCAATTTTTATTCTAACTTTTGCAAGAAAAAAGAATTTCAAAATCAAAGAAAAGGATTTTCTTTCAATGTTCGGAGTGGTGGCTATATTTACAGCAATATTTCTCAACTTTCCCCCTGTTTCATTCAGCGCCTTTTTTTCCCTTTCATTACTTGTGTCAATCTATCTTTTTTACTTAACAGAAACAAATAGCCTTGTATTTGTTAGCAATCTTCTTGCAATTTTCTTATTCCTCAAAGCAATGGTGTATGATGTTTTTGAAAACCTGAACCTGTCTTCTTCAAACTTTTCCTACCCTGATTATTCAAACATTCATTTAAGGGCAATGGAGTACTTTATCATTGTCTCCACCCTCTGGTTTGTTTCCAGAATTGCTTTAAAAAAGGGGAAAAGAATAACCGCATCAATAAACAAACTATTTACAGGAGCATCAATTCTTGCTTTTGCAACATACGAGGTGTCAACATTTTTCTATCATATCTTTAAAAAGGGGGAATCAATGGCTGTCTCAATACTGTGGGCTATCTTTGCCACAGTTCTGTTCTTGAGGGGGACAAAGTTTAAAAAGACTGGAGAAAAAGTCGCCTCTTACATTCTTTTCTGTGCAGTGCTTATAAAAGTATTTTTCTTTGATATGGTATCTCTTCCGACAATTTACAAAATACTATCCTTTTTTATAACAGGGATAATTTTTATTCTCTCTTCTTATATGTATTACAGATACGAGAAAGAAAAAGAGGGGGCTTAACCCCCTCGTCAAATAACCTGATAAACCCTACTTATTTATGTCTTTTAAAAGCTCCACAAGGCAATCCCAGAAGATCTGAGTTGACTTTATGCTTACCCTTTCGTCAGGGGAGTGCGCTCCCTCAATTGTAGGGCCAAAAGAGATTGCGTCAAGCCCGCCACACTTCTCACTTATAATACCGCACTCAAGCCCTGCGTGAATCGCTTTAACCTCAGGCTCATAACCCAAAACCCTTTTAAAGGATTCCTTTGCAACCTTTAAAATTTCTGAATCAGGGTTTGGAGTCCATCCCGGATAGCCTTTGTCCTGCTCTATTTCAAGGCCAAAAGACTCTCCTATTGCCCTGTGCATATCCCCAACCCAGTCAATTGCAGATGCTATTGAGCTTCTGTGAGAGCACATTGCTTTAAAACCCCCGTCTTCAAGTTTTGCAACAGCAAGGTTTGTAGATGTTTCAACAAGCCCTTCCACCGCAGCGCTCATCATTAAAACACCGTGAGGTATTGTCATAAGAAGGTTTACAATGTCTGCTGTTGAGTAAATGTCGCAGCAATTTTCAGGAACTCCAACCCCATCAACGCTCCAGGAAAACTGCGGCTCAACTATCTTAAATTCATTTTTAAGTTTTTCACACATAAAATTAACCACACTTTTAGCAAGCTCAACACTGTTTTTGTTTAAAACAATTGTGCAAACAGCCTCTCTCGGAATTGCATTGTGTTTGTCTCCTGCATCAAAAGATGCAATACCAAAGACAACACTTTTTTTAAGTTCAAATAGAACCCTTGAAAGCATCTTTATTGCATTTCCTCTTCCTTCGTGAATGTTTAAACCTGAATGACCCCCTTTAAGCCCTGTAAGTTTTATTTCAAGTGCATCTTTCTCAAAATCGGTTGCCTCTTCGCTAACATACATCTTGAAGGTGGTATCCCTGCCCCCTGCACAGCCTATGTAAATTGCTCCCTCTTCTTCGGAATCAAGGTTTATAAGTATTTTTCCGGTAATATTTGAAGGATCAAGGTTAAAGGCGCCTGTTAAGCCTGTTTCCTCATCAATTGTAAAGAGAGCCTCAATCCTTCCTGTTTTTAAATCCTTATCTTCTAAAATTGCAAGTGCCGCCGCAACACCAAGGCCGTTGTCCGCACCCAAAGTTGTTCCATCTGCGGTAAGCCAATCACCTTCAACCTTTAACTTAATAGGGTCTTTTGAAAAATCATGCTCTGTATCCTTGTTCTTCTCACAAACCATATCAATGTGTCCCTGAAGAATAACGGTGGGTTTATCTTCATACCCTTTATCCGCCTGCTTGATGACAACAACATTGCCCACACTGTCAACTCTGTACTCAAACCCATTCTTTTTTGCAAACTCAACTATGTATTCCCTGACCTTTTCCTCATGTTTTGAGCACCTTGGGATCTTTGAAATCTCCTCAAAGTGGTACCATAGCCTTTCAGGCTTTACCCCCTCTAAAACTCTATTCATATTTCCTCCTTACGATTTAAACTCATTTTAATTATTACTTGAAAAAAAGTTATTTTCAACAAAAAGGCTAAAAAACAGAGGACAATTCGCCATTCTGCATTATGGGAAGAGAAAGAAATAAAACATCTTCAACAGCTCCCACATCAGGAGCATGCCCGAGATAGGGAAGACCAACATAAACCCCTGCATCGAGGAAAGGCGATGAGATTGATTGTCTTAAAAAGTCAGAATAAGGAATTGAGCCATCTGCCCTCCTTTGCCCCTTTAAAACCGAATCATCAAGGGTGATAAAATCCTCTTCAACCGGGAAAATCCCGAGATTCCAGGAATTATTTTGCTGAACAACCTCTCCACCAATGTAATTGTTCTGATCCCTGTACGATAGGTTGTTTTTTAAAATATGAGGGGCATTGCCAAATTTAAAGCCAACAGGGTTTTGATATGATGTATTATTGTAAACCTCAATAGGGTCTGTGGCATCATTGTAGTCAAACCCCCTTCTTGCATTATTCCATGCCATACAATGATGAATTAAATGACCTCCGGGACCAAGTTTAAACCCGTTTCCATCCCCTGAAAAATCATCTCCAACATTCCACCTGTCAAACCCATTTCCCCACGAATAACAATGGCTTATTTCAACCCTGTTGTTTGCCTCCCACATGTCAAACCCGTCGTCAGAGTTATTCCATGCCCTGCAGTTTAAAAGGATATTCCCTTTTCCTACATCAAACTTCATACCAAACCCATCTGCATGCTCTCCAAGACTGTCAGAATCAAAATTCTCATAACTATCACAGTTTACAATCAAAACATGAGAAGCCCCATTTTCAACCTCAAAACCTGCATAATAGCAGTTGTGGACAACTATGTTTTCCACCACAATGTGAGATGCCCCATTTATGTAAAAACCATCCTGAGGGGAATTTTTGACCTCAAAGTTTCTGTAAATAATCCAGTTACCCCATGCTCTGAACGAAGCATTGCTTGAAGAGTGAGAATGGCCTGCCCCATCAAATATTGCCCATTCCCCCGGGTAAGATTCAACTATCAC